>JBGSBQ010000314.1:0-5032 GCA_041730475.1 Sphingomonadaceae bacterium | reverse complement strand
ATTTTCAATTAAAGCTGCTAAAGGTCAGACATTGGTTGTAAGTTATGTTGGCATGGAAAATACAGAAGTAGCTGTTTCTGAGAAAATGACAATTCGCATGAAAGAATCATCTACTCAATAGGAAACTATTGTTGTCGTGGGATACGGATCTGCGAAGAAGAAAAATTTAACGGACAACATTGCCAGAGTAACGGCAAAAGACATTCAACAAATTCCGGTTGCGAATGTTCAAAACGCACTTGTAGGAAAATTAGCAGGTGTTCAAATTACTCAAACTAACGGAAAAGTTGAAGGTGGTGTTAACATTCGCGTTCGAGGAGCAGCAAGTATTAGTGCTGGAACGCAACCTTTGTATGTGTTAGATGGAATTCCTTTAATCACAACAGATGAATCTAGCAATGGAGCACCAACATGCCGGCCGCGGCTCCTTTTCGATCGACCAGCAGCGCTACAATGCGCAGTTCGGCGGGACGGTGTTCTACGAGATCAAGGGCGGCAAGCTCGGCCCGATGATCGAGGACGTCGCATACCAGATGCGCACCCCCGAATTCTGGAACGCCTGTACCGCGACCTGCGATGCCAGCGACTATCGCCTGTTCGGGTCGTTCTTCGACGGCAAGGGCCAGCCGAGCCAGGTCTCCGCGGTCAGCCACGGGTCGTCCACCACCCGCTTCAACGGCATCAACGTCATCAACACCGCCCGCAAGATCGGCTAAGCCCGGAGACACGATATGAAGAATTTGAGTCAAGACGAAGCAAAACGTATTTGCGACAAGGTGCTGGCGTTCTCCAAGGGTGACCAGTGTGAAGTCAAGCTGACCGGCAGCCGCAAGGGCAATATCCGCTATGCGCGCAATGCCGTATCGACCGCCGGCCTGATCGAGGACACCCAGCTGGTGGTGTCGGTCGCCTTCGGCAAGAAGCAGGGCACCGCCACCATCAATGAATTCGACGACAAGTCTCTGGAAAAAGTAGTGCGCCGCGCCGAGGATCTGGCCCGTCTGGCGCCGGAGAATCCGGAGTTCATGCCAACCCCGTCGGGACAGGTCTACAAGGCCAGTAATACCTTCAGCCAGAAGACCGCCGACATTGATCCGGACTTCCGCGCCCAGGTGGCGGCCTACAGCATCGAGAACTGCCGCAAGAACAAGCTGGTCGCCGCTGGCTTCTTCAGCGACAGCACCAGCTTCGAGGCGATCAGCAATTCGAATGGCCTGTTTGGCTACCAGCAGGATACGGGGCTGGACTTCACCGTCACCGTGCGCACTGAAGACGGCCGCGGTTCCGGCTGGTCGCGCCGCAGTGTCGGTGATGTTGCCAAGTTCGATGCGCGCGAAGCGTCCGACGTGGCGATTGAAAAAGCACTGCGCTCGGTCGATGCCAAGGCGCTGGAGCCGGGTCGCTACACGGTGATCCTGGAGCCTGCCGCCAGCGCCGATCTGATGGCGTATATGTTTAACGGCTTCGACGCCCGTCAGGCCGATGAGGGCCGCAGCTTCCTGTCGAAGAAGGGCGGTGGCAACCGCCTCGGCGAGAAGCTGTTCGACGAGCAGGTCAATATCTGGGCCGACCCGTGGGACAAGGATGTCGCCGTGCTGCCATGGGACAGCAACACCATGATGGCGCGCGAGCATCAGGACATCATCAAGAACGGCAAGGTCAACGCGCTCGATTACTCGCTGTACTGGGCCAAGAAGCAGGGCGCACGCGCCGTCGGTTCGCCGGGCAATATCATCATGGCCGGCACCAACAAGTCGACCGCGGAGCTGATCGCCAACACCAAGAAGGGCGTGCTGGTGACCCGTACCTGGTACATCCGCATGGTCGATCCGCAATCGGTGCTGCTGACCGGGCTGACGCGCGATGGCACGTTCTACATCGAGAACGGCAAGATCAAGCATCCGATCAAGAACTTCCGTTTCAACGAAAGTCCTGTCACGATGCTGAACAACATCGAAGAGTTGGGCCGGCCCGAAATTCTGGCCGGTGACGAATCGCAGTACCAGCAGATGATTCCATCGATGCGGGTGCGCGACTTCAACTTCACGTCGCTGTCCGACGCGGTGTAATACCCCCCAGGCGCCAAACTGGGGTCAGACCCTGATGCCGTTAAGTTAAGGCGCAGATCGGCTGGCAAACCCCGCCGACGGAAAGCTGGGGTCAGACCCGGCGGGTCTGACCCCTGATCTTGTCTTGGGGTGCAAGCGCGCGCTACGGCACTTTAACTTAACGGCATTTGGGTCTGACCCCGGGTTTTGCACCGGGCGTACATAGCAACATATATCAGGAGTCCCCCGTGGAACGACGTTCATTTCTCAAGGTAAGCGCGCTGGCTGGTGGTGCGCTGTTGGTGCCGGTGTTCGGCAACGCGATTGCAGCCGAAGAGCTGCTCAACCCCATGGCCGTGCAGTTCAAAAAAGCGCTGGCCGACGCCGCGCTGAACGCCGCCACCAAGGCCGGCGCCAGCTACTGCGACGTGCGCATTGGCCGTTACCTGAACCAGTTCATCACCACCCGTGACCTGAACGTCGAAAACATCGTCAACACCGAATCCTCCGGCGTTGGGGTGCGCGTGATCGCCAACGGCGCCTACGGCTTCTGCTCGACCAACGTGATGACGCTGGACGCGGTGGCGGATGCCGCCCGTCAGGCGGTCGCCATCGCCCGCGCCAACGCCAAGCTGCAATCGGAACCGATCCAGCTGGCGCCCGTCAAAGGCGTCGGTGAAGTGGCATGGGCCACGCCGTTCAAAAAAGACTGGCGCGCCGTGCCGATCAAGGAAAAAGCCGAACTGCTGATCGCCGCCAACAAGGCCGGCCTCGATGCCGGCGCCAGCTTCATGCAATCCTTGCTGTTCCAGGTCAACCAGCAAAAATACTTCGCCTCCACCGACGGTTCCTACATCGATCAGGACATCCACCGTCTGTGGTCGCCGCTGACCGCCACGGCGGTCGACAAAACCAGCGGCAAGTTCCGCACCCGTGACGGTCTGTCCTCACCGGCCAGCATGGGCTATGAATTCTTTGACGCCAAGCCTGAGCACAAGATCAAGGCCGCCGGCGGCGTCACCACGCTGTACAAGGGCGCCTATGACCTGATCGAGGACGCGCGCGCTGCCGGCCGCCAGGCCCGTGAGAAGCTGACTGCGAAAACGGTCGAACCGGGCAAGTACGATCTGGTGCTGTCGCCCGAACACCTGTTCCTGACCATCCACGAGTCGGTCGGCCACGCCACCGAACTCGATCGCGTGCTGGGCTACGAGGCCAATTACGCCGGCACCAGCTTCGCCACTCTGTACAAGTGGAAGTCGAAGAACTTCAAATACGGTTCCGATCTGGTCAACATCGTGGCCGACAAGACTACCCCCGGGTCGCTCGGCTGCGTCGCGTATGACGATGAAGGCGTGGCCTCGAAGCGCTGGGACCTGATTCGCAACGGGATTCTGGTCAACTATCAGGCCACCCGCGATCAGGCTCACATCATCGGCGAGAAGGAATCGCACGGCTGCTCGTATGCGGACAGCTGGAGCAGCGTGCAGTTCCAGCGCATGCCGAACGTGTCGCTGGAGGCCGGCAAGAAGCCGTTGTCGCCGGACGATATGGTGAAGGACATCAAGAAGGGCATCTACATCCTCGGACGCGGTTCCTACTCGATCGACCAGCAGCGCTATAACTTCCAGTTCGGCGGCCAGCTGTACTTCGAGATCAAGAACGGCAAGATTACCAATCCGCTGGAGGACGTGGCTTACCAGTCCAACACGCAGGAGTTCTGGAACGCCTGCTCGGCGCTGTGCGATGAACGCGACTGGCGCATGGGCGGTTCCTTCTTCGATGGTAAAGGCCAGCCTAGTCAGGTCAGCGCGGTGTCGCACGGTTCGCCGACGACGCGCTTCAACGGCATCAACGTGATTAACACTGCACGCAAGATCGGATAAACAATGAAGATGTTAAGCCAGGAAGAAGCAAAACGCATTTGCGACAAAGTCATGGCGCTGTCCAAGGCCGACGAGTGCCGGGTGCAGATCAGCGGTAGCCGCAACGGCAATATCCGCTATGCGCGCAACAGCGTCTCGACCGCCGGTCTGGTGGAGAACACCCAGCTGTCGATCAGCGTCGCCTTTGGCAAACGTCAGGGCACGGCATCGATCAATGAGTTCGATGACAAGTCGCTGGAAAAAGCCGTGCGCCGCGCCGAAGACGTGGCCCGACTGGCGCCGGAAAATCCGGAGTTCCTGCCCGCAATCAAAACGCAGCAATACAAACCGTCGGCCACCTTCAGCGCCGCTACCGCCGCCATCGATCCCGACTACCGCGCCGAAGTGGCAGCGCTCAGCATCAACGCCGCCCGCAAGCAGGGACTGGTCGCGGCAGGCTTCTTCAGCGATACCACCGGCTTTGAAACGGTGGCCAATTCGAATGGCGTGTTTGGCTACCAGACCCTGTCAAATCTGGGCTTCACCGTCACCACCCGCACCGAAGATGGACGTGGCTCTGGCTGGGTAACGCGCTCGGCGAATGACGCGCGCAAGTTCGACGCCCGTGAAGCGTCTGAAATCGCGATCGAAAAAGCGCTCAAATCGGTTGATGCCAAGGCACTGGAACCGGGCCGCTACACGGTGATCCTGGAACCGGCGGCGACCTCGGAAATCATCGGCCGCATGTTTGGCGCCTTCGATGCGCGTCAGGCCGACGAGGGCCGCAGCTTCCTGTCGAAAAAGGGCGGCGGCAACCGTCTCGGTGAAAAGCTGTTCGATGAGCAGGTCAACGTCTGGGCCGATCCGTGGAATCCGGAGGTGCCGGTGCTGGGCTGGGACAACCAGTCGATGCTGGCGCGCGAACGCGCGGACGTGATCAAGAACGGTCAGGTGGCATCGCTTGATTACACCCGTTACTGGGCCGAAAAGCAGGGCCAGCGCGCCTCCGGCCGTCACGGCAACATGATCATGGCGGGCGGCGGCAAGTCGACCGAGGAACTGATCGCCAGCACCAAGAAAGGCGTGCTGGTGACGCGCACCTGGTATATCCGCATGGTC
>JBGSBQ010000313.1:0-5039 GCA_041730475.1 Sphingomonadaceae bacterium | reverse complement strand
GCGATAACGCGGTTGAGTTCATCGTAGCAGGCAGCCCTTTGTGACGGCGCGAGCTCGGCCAGAGAAGCGTCCCAAAACAGGCGACCTTCCACGAGTTCCATTACGTAAAAAGCACTCCCGATGACGGTCTCGTCGACAGCCGGGCCGACGTGCGGCAGCGGGGCTAGTGCGGCTATCTGTTTGGGCGCACACCAGCCCTGACTGGTCAGATCCATATGATTGCGTGGCTTGCTGCATTCCTCATCTCCGTTGCACAGTGAACGCGCGTGAGCATAGCAAATTGCGCGCCGCTTCGGTGCTAAGATGCGGAATAAAAGGAGACTGTCATGCCCCTGTCACACACTGAAGAAGCACTGTCGCCGCGGCTGGCGGATTTTGTTGCCGGTCTGACGGCGCTGGTCGACGCCGGCGCGCCGGAAGCGCGCATCGTGACCGACGCTGCTGCGCTGCTGCGCACGCTGCTGGCGCACGACGACTGGCTGGCGCCGCAGTATGCGCAGCCGGATCCGCAGTACTATCGGCAGTACCTGTTGTACCGCGATCCGGCGGCGCGCTTTTCCGTGGTTAGTTTTGTGTGGGGCCCGGGCCAGCAGACGCCGCTGCACAACCATACGGTGTGGGGGCTGGTCGGCATCCTGCGCGGGGCCGAGATTGCGCAGGAATACCGGCCCGATGCGCACGGCCGTTTGCAGCCGTATGGCGCGCCGCAGCGGCTGGAACCGGGCACGGTGTGCGCCGTGTCACCCACGTTGGGCGATATCCATCAGGTGTTCAACGCCTACGCCGACCGGGTCTCGATCGGCGTGCATGTGTATGGCGCCGACATCGGCGCCATCGACCGGGAAGTGTTCACGCTCGATGGCGCCCGCAAGCCGTTCCGCTCCGGCTACGCCGCTCCGGCTTAGACCAGCAGCGCCGCGTTCATCGAGGCGGCGTCGATGGCCGATTCTTCCAGCATGAATTCGAGCATGTCGTTGTCGATGAACAGTTCGATCGCGGAATCGGCATGCGGCGGCAGGTCGCGCTGCGGCGCGGCCAGTGGCGAAGCCACGGGCGACAGGTGGTTGGCCAGCAGCAGGGTGTCGAGCAGGCTGTCGGGCGGGATCGTCATGAAGCTGTCGCGCAAGCCTTCGATGGCGCTGGCCACCATGGCCGGGATGCTGAGCTTGTTCAGCACTTCGCGCGTGATGATTTCTTCGCTGGCCGAGGACCAGTTTTCCGGATCGTCCTCTTCCAGCAGGCCGGGGAATTCGTCGGCGCGCGACAGCAGGTAGAAGCCGCCGACTTCATGCACGATGGCGGCGAACAGGGCGGTATCGGGATTCACGCCGGTGACCTGGCGCGCGATGATGCGCGCCAGTGCGGCCACGTGGACGGTGTGGTTCCACAGTTGCTCGGCCTTGGCGCGCACGTCGGGGTGGGTGATCTTGCTGCCGAACTGGCGCACCACCATGGCGGCGGCCAGCGCGAACAGGTTGTGATAGCCGATCCGGGTGATCGCCGTGCGGACGTTGGTGATGGGCTGGGCGCCGGCGCGGTTGAACATCGCCGAGTTGGCGATGGCCACGGTGCGGGCCGCCAGCAGCGGCTCGGCCAGCACCAGGCTGATGGCCTGGTCCATCGGGCAGTCCGGATCGTCGAGCGCCAGTTGAACCCGCAACGCCGCATTGACGCTGGTCGGGAAGACCAGTTCGCCGCGGATCGCCAGTGCTGCGATGTGCCCGTAGGCTTCCAGTTTATTCATGTCAAAATTATACGCAGGGTAGCGGCTAATCTCAACGCATTGCTGTTGCTGAGCTGGCGATCTGTGGCGTGGATGGCCTGTGGCAGGGCGTCAGGCGTTGACCAGCGCTGGCTGCTGGCCAGCCACGTCGTTCTGGTAGCGGCTGACCGACAGGTCGTCGGCCTTGATTGCCGGACGGCGGGCCGAGAGGATGTCGGCCAGCAGTTGCGCCGAACCGCAGGACATGGTCCAGCCCAGCGTGCCGTGGCCGGTGTTGATGAACAGGTTGCGCAGGCTGGTGCGGCCAACGATCGGGGTGCCGTCCGGCGTCATCGGACGCAGGCCGGTCCAGAAGCTGGCGGCTGCCGTATCGCCAGCACCGGGGAACAGGTCATTCACGACCATTTCCAGCGTTGCGCGGCGGCGCGGGTTGAGGCGGGTGTTGAAACCGGCGATTTCGGCCATGCCGCCGACGCGGATGCGGTCCTCGAAGCGGGTCACGGCAATTTTGTAGGTTTCGTCGAGGATGGTCGATACCGGTGCGGCGTCGGCATCGGTGATGGGCACGGTGATCGAATAGCCCTTCAGCGGATACACCGGAATCTTGACCAGCCCTTTGAGCAGCTGGGTCGAGTACGACCCCAGCGCCACCACGTAGGAATCGGCCGTCACCAGCTCGGCGCCGCACTGCACGCCCTGGATCTCGTCGCCCGCCGTGAGCAGGCCGCTGATGTCGACGTTGTAGCGGAATTTCACGCCCAGTTCGACTGCCATCGTGGTCAGGCGGGTGGTGAACAGCTGGCAGTCGCCGGTTTCATCGTTGGGCAGGCGCAGGCCGCCGACCAGCTTGTCCTTGGCCAGACCGGGTTCGACCGCGATCAGCTGTGCGGGGTTCAGTAGTTCATAGGGGACGCCTGTTTCCTGTAGAACCTGGATATCCTTGGCGGCATCGTCCAGCTGTTTCTGGGTGCGGAACAGCTGGGTCGTGCCTTGCTGGCGGCCTTCATAGGCGATGCCGGTGGCGGCGCGCAGCACCTTGAAGCAGTCGCGGCTGTACTCGGCCAGACGCACCATGCGCTCTTTATTGACGGCGTAGCGTTCCGGTGTGCAGTTTTGCAGCATCTGCCACATCCATTGCAGCTGGAACAGCGTGCCATCGGGCGTGATCGACAACGGCGCGTGGCGTTGTACCATCCATTTCATGGCTTTCAGGGGAATGCCGGGCGCGGCCCATGGCGACGCATAGCCGGGCGAGATCTGGCCGGCATTGGCGAAGCTGGTTTCCAGGGCAGGGCCGGGCTGGCGGTCCAGCACGGTGACGTCGTGGCCAGCCTTGGCCAGATAGTAGGCGCTGGTGACGCCGATGACGCCGCTGCCGAGAATAACCACTTTCATATGTGTCCCCTGAATGTTTGATTCAAACCAGATATAACACTATGGTATTCTCATATGACTAGCATTTGTTACTGTATAAATTGACTTATTTAGTGGAAATTCATGCGAATTCAGAAGGAATCGGTCCGTAGCCTGGACAAACTTGACAGAAAGATCCTGCGCATCCTGCAAGAGGATGGGCGGATTTCGATGAAAGACCTGAGCGAACAGGTGGGCCTGTCGATTACCCCGGCGATCGAACGGGTCAAGCGCATGGAGCGCGACGGTGTCATCACCGGCTACCATGCGCGCATCGACCCGCCGGCGCTGGGCGCCAAACTGCTGGTGTTCGTGGAAATCACGCTGCACCAGAAGTCGGCGTCGGTATTCGAGCAGTTCCGGCGCGAGGTGCTGCGCATCCCCGAGGTGCAGGAGTGCCATCTGGTGTCCGGCGACTTCGACTACCTGATCAAGGCGCGCATCCATGAGATGGCCGAGTACCGCAAGCTGCTGGGCGATATGCTGCTGCAGCTGCCGGGCGCGGCCCAGTCGAAGAGCTATGTGGTGATGGAAGAGATCAAGGAAACGCTGGTGCTATCGACCGAGTTGCCGCTGTAGCGCTTCAGGTAAAATGGACCACGGGCAGCTTGCCCTGACCACGGAGCAGTTGTGAACAGTAAAGATGCCGGTCTGACGGTCCCGCCTGACCAGTCGCTGCCGTCGCGCAGCGTGCCGGTGCGCACGCTCGACGAGCATATGTCGTCCGACCAGAGTTTCAGCTCAGCTTACGCGCGCGCCGTGGGCGCGCTGGCGGCCGGCAACGGCACGCTGACGCTGGCCCAGTTCGCCGCCGTGACGGAGATTGCCGGCGAGGGCAATGCGTCGGCCGTGTTCACGGCGCTGGTGCTGAATGCGATCGAATCGGGCGTGGATATTGACTGGGCGCTGTCGGCGCTGAGCCGCAGCAGTACCAGCATCGAGGTGGCGGCGCGCGAGAATGCGCTGAGCATGACGATCCCGCTGCTGGCGCTGCATGGTGTCGATGCGCGCGCACTGGCGCAGCGGCTGGCGCGGGCGCTGGGCGTGCGGCTGGCGCCGGACGACGTCAGCCGCTTGCCGGCGGCCGAGGAGCGCGGCCTGCTGGCCAGCCTTGGTGAGCAGGCCCGGCGGCTGGTGCGGGGCCGCACGGTGGCCGATGCGGTGGCCGACTTCGGCCGCCAGACCGGGCAGGTAGCGCTGATCGACCATGCGCGCAATTTCCAGTCTGGCTATCTCGACCAGGCCTAGCTGCAGCAGGTGGTGCAGGGCGCCACCAGCGCCATCAGCCGCGACATCGTCGCCTATCAGGAGCAGGCGCGCACGCTGTCGCAGCTGGAGGCCAGCGCCGTCAGTGTGGTGCAGGCGGCGCAGGAGCTGCAGCAGCAGGTGCTGCAGCGGCTGACGCTGATCGATGCGCGGATCGCCTATGAACGCCGGCTGCTGATTGAAGAGATCGACGACGCCGTGCACGATGCCGGCAATGCGATCGAACTGGCGATCGGCGACCGCCTGAATACCGACCAGTGGAAAGATGAGGATGTGTGGGCCAGCATCGGCCGCAACCAGTACGGGCAGGAAATGGAACGGCGGCTGGACCGGGTGGTGCGGCGCAAGGAGCAGGCCCTGCATTTGCTGCAGGAAGAACTGCGCCTGTTCCAGTCGGCCATGCGGCTGAGCCAGTCATCGGTGTTCCAGCGTCAGCACCACACGGCGCTGGCCAAGCTGATGCCGCGCCTGCGGCTGGGCACGCGGCTGGTGAATGGTGTCGACACGGCGGCCAATGTGACGCTGGTCAGCGGCGCGGTGGCGGCGGCCGGCGGCGGCACGGCCGCCTATCTGTTTGGCGCGGCGGTGGTGTTGCCGGTGCTGGCGCCGGTGGCGCCTTTCGTCGGCGGTGCGGTGC
>JBGSBQ010000312.1:0-5040 GCA_041730475.1 Sphingomonadaceae bacterium | reverse complement strand
TTGCTACGCTACAGCATCTCCCAACGACAAAACAGCGCTAATGCCGTTCAGTTAAGGCGCCGTTATTCATCGCGCCGGCAAAAAATCCACTATCGCGTCCAGCGTCGGCTGCAGCCACGGATCGAACAACCAAAACGAATGCGGCGTCTCAGGCAGCATCAGCAGGCGGCTGGACACACCAGCCTGCGCCATCGCCGCCCGCATCTGATCGCGGCCCAGCGCAAAGCGCGGCTGGGCGCTGTCAATAAACAGGATAGGCGGCATCCCCGCCCGCACATACTGAATCGGCGACGCCTCGCGCCAGCGCCCCACTTGCTCGGCATAACGCCCGCCCAGCCACAACCCCAGCGACGACAGCTTGCCCGGATCATCCTCATACACGCGCGCCGCCGGCAAGGTCAGGTCCGACAAGCCATCGATATTCACGATCGCCTGCACCGCGCTCGATACGGCACGCTGCGCCGGCTCCAGTTGCGGCGCATCGAACTCCGGCAACGCCCCGGTCACGCCAGCCAGACTGGCGATCTGCCCGCCGGCCGAACCGCCGGCCAGCACCACGCGCTGTCCGTCGATGCCAAACTGCGCCGCATGGCTGCGCACCCAGCGCACTGCGGCCCGCACATCATGCATCGCGGCCGGATACGGCGCCTCCCCGGCCAGCCGGTAGCTGATGGTGGCCGCCGCCACCCCGCGTTGCGCCAGCCGGACTGCCAGCGGCGCAAACTCGGAACGGTAGCCGTAGCGCCAGCCGCCACCATGCACCAGCAGTACCACCGGCATGGCCGCCGACGGCGCCGTGGCCGGCAGGTACAAGTCCAGTGCCAGACAGCGCTGGCCGTAACGCACATACACCTGATCCGCCACCCGCCGCACCTGCGCCGGCAGCGCCGCACTAGCGATGCGAATGAAGGGATAATCGCGCACCAGCTTGGCATAGGTATGCGGCGCATCGTAGGTATTGGCCGGATCGGCCGCTGGCTCCACGCATGCCTGCGCGCGCGCCGCCGCCTGCAGCAGCGTCAGGACAACAGCTGCCAGCAGGCGCGCCTGCATGCTTACAGCAGGTCCTGCACCAGCTCGCATGGACGGCACAGACGCACCCCCTTGGCCGTGATCACGAACGGCCGGTTGATCAGGATCGGGTGGGCCATCATGGCATCCAGCAGCGCATCATCCGACAGCGTCGGATCGGCCAATCCCAGCTGCACATACAGATCGCCCTTGTCGCGCATGGCGGCACGCACGCTCAGGCCGGCCCGCACTATCATGTCCTGCAACTGCGCGCGCGCCGGCGGCTGCTTGACGTAATCGATCACCTCCGGCTCGATACCGGCGGCGCGTATCAGGTCCAGCGTTTTACGCGAGGTGCCGCAGGCGGTGTTATGAAAAATCGTGACCTTGGTGGTGCTCATATCTGCTGCCTATCCGGGAGTAAAAACAAGAGCGGCATTATCGCCGAATTCGGTCAGCGCTTGCCATGCATGCTCAACAGCTCTACCGACTGCTCCCACTCGGGCGCCCACTCCAGCAAGAAATCATGTGCCATAAATGCCCGCTTCAGCCGTGATTGCGGCACCCGGTACACATCGCACAGACCCAGCGCCAGCGTCACCGGATTCCACACCGCATGCTTCTTCGACTTGCGCGCACTGCCCTTGACGCGCGCGCCCTCATCGCCGAACAGGCCGCCGGCCTCGGCCAGCGCCTGCGCCAGATCAAATTTCACCATCCCCGCAAACGCCAGCAACACCTGCTCCTGATTGATGCCGTTGGTCGATTCACGCGCCACCTTGGCGGCTGGCGGCGGCGCTTCGGCCGCCTTTTTCAGCTGCGCCACCAACCGGGTCAGGTCATGTTTCTGGAAGCGCAGTTCATGCAGTGCGCGGCGGATGCCCGGCGGCGGCAATTGCACCACGATGCGGTAGGCATCCTTGGTCATCGTGATCAGCACGTCCTCGCTGCCCGCGGCCAGCCGCTGGGTATCGCCCTTGAAGAAGATCGGCGCCGCATAACCGCCATTGGCATCGCCAAACAGCTCCGCGCGGCTGGCATCGTAATCGAGCCAGACATAAGGCGTGACAGCGTGCTCGATCAGACGCGCCAGCGTCCACGGCGCGCCGGTTTGCGCCGCCAGCCAGTCGCACGCTTCAGCGGTCGTGGCCCGGAAAGGAAGATCCATGGGTACTTTCATCAGGCGCCGGTGCACCACGCGCCGGCAGGTAGCGGGCAGTGTAACGCCTTTATCGGGCCGCGCCTACCGCAGCAGATCGCGCCCGGTGTAGGGTCGCAGCGGCAGCGGCTTGCTGTTCTTCAGTGCGCGATAGGCGGCCAGCGCCGTCTGATAGGCCTGAAACGCCCGTTCAATGGCATCACTGGCTGGCTCCGGCGCGCCCTGCGCTGCCGTCACCATCTCCTGCACCTCAGTGTTTCGACTCTCCATTGCCGCCCCATTGCTCCAGAATTTATATCGCTACAAATTATAGAACAATTTGATGACTTAGTTGTGACCGGTGGCCTTCAACATCAGCGTCGAGAGTTTGTCGAAATGCAGCAAGGCGGCCTGCGTCAGATCAATCTGCTTGCGCCGCGTATCGTCCGTATCGGACAACATGATCCAGCCCTTCTCGCGCATCGACGTCAGCCGCGTATGCACGGTGGCTGGGGCGCCCAGTTCCTTTTTGGCCATCATGTCACGCACCGACAGGCGCTGCTGCTCCTGCCCGGCGCGCGCCACAATCGCCAAAATCCGTTCTTCCAGCGGATCGAGCGGCGGCAGCGACGGCAGGCCACGCAGCGCTTCGGCCAGTTGCAGGAAGCGCAGGTAGATGTCGGCAGGACGTTTCGGGGTAGTCATGCGACAAATTTTAGCACAGTAAATCAGCGCAGCGGCTGCGAGCGCGGCACACAGGCCAGCGCCGCTTTCGCCGCGTACACCACGATCAGCGTACCGGCGAGGTCGCCGATAAACATCACGCTGAAGCCGCTGAGGAGTTGACCCTGCCCTTGCAGCGCAAACCACAGGTGGTGCAGCAGCGGACTGGCAAGCGAGCAGCCCAGCGCGCACAGCAGCAAACGGCCGGGCGTCAGGTTGGTCAGCGACGCCTGCAGGCCAAAACGCTGTTGCGCGATCAGATACACCAGATATGGCCCGATCGCGCCAGCGACGGCGCCACTGGTCGCGCGCAGCGGATCGCCGGGAAAATAGTACCAGTAGCACGCCAGCCAGCCCGTGACCAGCAGACCCAGGGCACCAGCGCGGCCAAACAGCAGGGTGCACAGCAGGCGAGTGCCGGCCGGCAGGTAAATCCAGCCTATCCCCTGCAAAAACTCGGCACGCATGAAGAACAATTCGTTCGCCAGCATCATCAAACCGTGCACTGCGATGGTGGCCAACATCAGGTACAGATGCATGCGGAAAGACGAAACAGGCTGATTCATAGTGTGCAGGTAGAGGCCAAGTGTCAGAAGTTAGCACACCGCAGTGAAAATCAACAACTCACGGGGTCCGCTGTGGGCGCACAAAATTCAGCCGACCGATTGAAAATCGCACCAGATTCTGGTGTAATTATCACACAGTCGGGGTGTAGCTTAGCCCGGTAGAGCGCTACGTTCGGGACGTAGAGGCCGGAGGTTCGAATCCTCTCACCCCGACCACCTGCCCTCCCCCAACATTCCTGCCAGAACACACTCTTGCCCCGCTCGCTGGCGCTCACATGCCACCGCCTGTACTCCTGCAAACTATGTAACAACGCTATTGTTGCAGGAAAAATTATGCTATCTTCATAACTACCAAGTTGCAATATTTATTGGTGACTATCAGTAACTTCTCTTCCATTATTTTGGCTCTGCTCCGGTCCAGCCAGATCGACCGGCGGCAGAGCGTTTTTTTGACGAAACACTTCCCGACATGGCCAGAAGTCTATTGCCCTTCGTGTTCATCCTGACCGTCGGAACCTTGCTCGCCAGCTGTGAAAAAACGGATGCAGAAAAAGGAACAATCGTCACGGCGGGGACGCCGGAAACGCCATGCCCGCGTGCCTCATCGCCCGCCATTAGCGCCAGCGCACGGCGTGACTGCCATCCGGGCTGGGCCGGACCAGCGCTGGATAGCGGCCGCCCATGGCTGGATTGAACGCGCAGCCTGCGGCGTCAATCCAGATGAATAATCCCCCGGCGCGCGGCCAGAACTACCGCCTGCGTGCGGCTGACGGCATTCAGTTTGACCAGTATCGTTTTCAGATGGGCCTTGACCGTATCTTCGGCGATACCGAGCCCCACGCCTATCGATTTATTCAGTAGCCCTTCCGCCACCAAGCCCAGAACCTGCGTTTCGCGCGTCGAGAGCTTGGGACGAAACATGCTCTCCGCTACTTTTTTCGCCATGCTGGGATCGATCCGGGTCAACCCGGCCTGCACCGACCTCACCGTCGCTACCAGCTCGTCGGCAGTGCAACCTTGTAACAAGTAAGCACTGACACCGTGCTCCAGCGCCAGCCGGGCATCACACTCCCGCCCCGAATACGTCAGGATGATAATTTTCTTACGCAGATGGGCGACATGGTCAGGAAATCGTCGGGCCAAGGCCATGCCGCTGTCGTAATCACCGATATAAATGGTGTCGGCAACAATATCGCATTGTTCCGCATTGTCATGCATCGTGACGTCGCCATGCGGTGCCAGCGCGTGGACAATACCGAGCTGTAGCAGTGGATCGTGGTGTATCACGCAGATTTTCATTGAATCGCCCCGGCGAGGTCTGCCAAAGAACCCAGCATACCTGACACCACGGCAAAGATAATTACAAACAATCACCCAACACTGTTACGGAAAACATGACTAATCGCGCATGTGGCCGGGGTTGCCGGGACTGAGCCTGCGCTGCCCCGGGCGCGAGGATGCGCTTGCCTCAATATCGGCGCAGCATGGCTGGCGGTCCGGCCCGACTGGTGCGCGGCGCGCTGCTGGCCGCCACGCTGTCGCTGGTCTTGAATGCGTCGACCACCTGCACCAGCTCGGCCGCCTGGTGTTCCAGCGCCTCGG
>JBGSBQ010000311.1:0-5044 GCA_041730475.1 Sphingomonadaceae bacterium | reverse complement strand
CCCGCGTCCGGCCGGGCGCGCGCGCCGCCGCCAGGGTTTGCGTCAGGCTGGGGTCAAGTTGAGTGGTTTGCATGGTGCGTCCGTCAGGTTGGTGTGAGTGGGTGCCTTAGCGCGTACTGAAACTGCTCTCCTGCTGTTCCTGTTCCGAATACCCTTTCGGCATCACGTTGCCAAGGCGCGCCTTCAGCGATTGCGGCCGCCCTTCAAACAGCGCCGCATAATAGGTCGCATTCGACATCACGTTGCGCACGTAGGAACGGGTTTCGTAGAACGGGATCGCCTCGATGAAGATGGCGCTTTCCATCGGCTTGTTCAGCGTCGAACGCCAGCTGCGGGCGCGGCCCGGCCCGGCGTTGTAGGCCGCCGTGGCCAGCACCTGCGAGCCGTCCATATTCCCCAGCACCATGTTCATGTAATTGGTGCCGAGCAGGATGTTGGTGTGTACGTCGGCCAGCATCTCCTGCACGAAGTCGGTCAGGCCAATCTTCTTGGCGACCCAGCGCCCGGTGGATGGCATCACCTGCATCAGGCCATGCGCGCCGACGCTCGACTTGGCGTCCAGGATAAAGCGCGACTCTTGCCGGATCAGGCCATACACCCAGGCCTTGTCGAGGCCCAGCGTCTGCGTGGTCGGATGCATGATGTCGTTGTGCGGCGACGGGAAACGCTGTGTGTAATCGACCTGAATGCGGGTGCGCTCGGAAGTGCTGACCATGCGGTCGAGGATATTGTTCTGGCGCGCGAATTCGGCAGCCGCCAGATATTCGCGTTCGTTCAGGCCGCGCAAGGCCCAGTTCCATTCGCGCGTGCCTTCAAAGCGCAGCCCCATGCTGAAGAATTTCAGCGCCCGCTGGAAGTTGGGATTGGCCGCGATCGGCGTGATCTCGGCCGCTGCGATTGGTGCACCGGCGGGCGGAATGGTGATCAGGCGGCCCAGTTCTTCGGTGGCTAGCTGACCATAGAAATTCGATTGCTCGGCGATGCTGCGGAACAGCTGCACCGCTTCGCCACTGGGCGGTGTGCCATTACCGGCGCCGCTCTCCACCATCAGCGCACGGCCCAGCCAATACACCCAGGCTGGCTCGCTGCGCAGCGCTGCCGGCATGGCGCGGATGGTGGCCTTGACCGTCTTCCAGTCGCCGTCGCGCAGCGCGATGCGGGTCTTCCATTGCAGCTGGTCCTGCGACAGCACGGCAGCGGCGGATTTGCGCCAGTACTCGCCCGTCTCCGGCCCCAGCGTGTACGACGCTTGCAGTGCCAGCGCAGCCCAGGCATCGGCCCGCTCGGTGGCACTCAACTGGGGTTCGGCCTTCTGCAGTGCCAGCAGCGCCAGTTTCATGCTGGTCTTGGCCAGCCGGCCCAGCGCAACGATGTAGATTTCATGTTCCAGATGGCCGCTGCCCATGCCCTTGGCCACGGCGATCGTCGGCAGGTCGATCGCTTGTACGATCTTCTTTTCCGGCCCCTCCAGCAGCGCAACGATGCGGCGGCCCTGGCCGGTGGCGTTGTACTCACCGGACAGGCGCAATTGCTGCAGCAGGTCGGCCTGATCGAACTGGCGTGACTGATACAGTGTGGCGATCAGGCCGGCGCATGGTTCGCCATAGCCGTTCGGTGCCAGCAGCAGATTGCGCGCCTCGTCGGCCACTTTCTGGCCTTTCAGCGCGCGCGATTGCAGCGCATAGCATTTGACCTGGGTGTCGTCGTTCAGCACGAACAGCGGCTGCTGCTCGTCGAACGTGGCCCAGTCGCGCTTGCGGCCCAGCTCCAGCAACCAGTCGTTGCGCAGGCGGTCGGCGATCGCGCTGCCGTCGTAACGCCGCAGGAAGTCACGGATTTCCTGCGCCGAGGCCTCCCGCAGACGGGATTTCAGCCGATAATAGTCGACGTAGGATGGTATCGAATAGCCGCCCAGACGGGCCGCGTAGAACTCGGCCTTGGTGGCATCATCCTGGCGCACGGCATCGCGCAGCAGCAGGAAGGCATCGTCCTCCTTGCGGGTATCGATGCTGCTATCGGCGGCCAGGGCCCACGGTGACAGGGCGCAGGCGGCCAGCAAGGCGGCGCCGGTAATCCATTTCGAAGCGTAAATCAATGTGCAACTCTCTGTTAGTCTTGAACTCTATCTGTAGCTATGACCCGCGATCCTAGAATACCACGCAGCATGACGGAATCACTAGTCCCGGCCGCCTTGGGCAAGGCCGATTTACGCCAGCATTTGCTGCAAGCGCGGCGCAGCATCGGCGCCGACACCCGCGCCGCATGGGACCGTGCCCTCGGCGCGCAGGTCGTGGCATGGTGGCGCCGCCATCAGTGTGCGACGGTCGGTGTGTACTGGCCGCTGCGCGATGAGCCCGATTTGCAGGCGGCCTATGCGGCACTGGCGCAACTGGGGGTGCAACTGGTGTTGCCGGTGGTGGTGGAAAAACATGCGGCGCTCGAGTTCGCCGCGTGGCAGCCGGGCGAGGCCATGGTCAAGGACCAGATGGGGGTGGCAGTGCCAGCGCAGTTGCGGCTGGTGCCCTACCCGCCGGCCCTGCTGGTGCCGTGCCTGGGCTTCAATGCACAGCGCTACCGGCTCGGCTATGGGGGCGGGTTTTACGACCGTACGCTGGCGCGTTTTCCGCGCCCGATCACGCTGGGCGTGGCGTATGCATGCCAGCAGGTCGAGTTTGACGGCGATGCGCATGACATCGCGCTGGATGCCGTGCTGACGGAGCAAAGTGCGCCGTCAGCCGACGCCTAAGCCGGGGGCTTAGACCAGCCGTTGCCACAGCGCCGTAGTGGCGGCGGCCTGATTCATGCTGTAGAAGTGCAGGCCCGGTGCTCCGCCGGCCAGTAGGCGTTGCCCCAGCGCAGCCACCACGTCCAGACCGAAGGCCTTGATCGAGGCGCTGTCATCGCCGAAGCTGGCCAGCTTCAGGCGTACCCAGCGTGGAATCTCGGCGCCGCACATGTCCGAGAAGCGCATCAGTTGCGTGTAATTGGTGATCGGCATGATGCCGGCCACCACCGGAATATCGATGCCCAGCTTGCGGGTCTGCTCGACGAACTGGAAATACGCATCGGCATTGTAGAAATACTGCGTGATGGCGGCATTGGCGCCGGCTTTCACCTTGCGTTCAAACGCCAGCAAATCATCCTGCGGCGAGCGGGCCTGCGGGTGCACTTCCGGATAGGCCGCCACTTCGATATGGAACCAGTCGCCCGTTTCGGCGCGGATGAATTCCACCAGCTCGTTGGCGTAGCGGAATTCACCGGCCGCGCCGTAGCCACTCGGCAAATCGCCGCGCAGCGCGACGACGCGCTTGATGCCATTGGCCTTGTATTCGTTCAGGATGGTTCGGATCGATTCGCGCGTGCCGCCCACGCAGGACAGGTGCGGCGCCGCTTCTTCACCGGCGGCCTGGATTTCCAGCACCGTGTCCAGCGTACCGCGCTGGGTGGTACCGCCGGCGCCAAAGGTCACCGAAAAATATTTGGGATGCAGTTCGGACAGTTGGGCGCGCGTGGCGCGCAGCTTCTCTGCCCCTTCCGCCGTTTTGGGCGGGAAGAATTCAATACTAAAATTAGGAGTTTCCATCGGCGTTTTTCAAAAGTAAGGTAGACAAAGCCCAGGAAATCACGCTGTACAGCAGCGCTCCGCCGATCGCGGCCCAGAAGCTGTCGACATGGAAACCGTCGACCCACTGTGCCACCAGCCAGAACATGAAACCATTGAGGACGAAGATGAACAGGCCCATCGAGACCAGCGTCACCGGCAACGTCAACAACAGCAGCACGGGGCGTATCAGCGTATTCACCAGGCCCAGGACCAGTGCCGCGACGAGGGCAGCGCCTATGCTTGTGACATCGACGGAATGCATCAGGTAGGGGACCGCCAGCAAGGCGATCGCATTGATTAACCAGGTAAGGACCAAACGCATGGAAGCTCGCAGCAAAAAGTGGCTGGAAGAATGACCAGATAGCAGGAAGTCGTCATTACCGCGTCGGCGGGAATCCATACTCAGTCGTCAGGCAAACGGTGTATGGGTTCCCGCCTGCGCGGGAACGACGTGGTGCTACGCTGCCCGCAACGGGACCAGCGGCCCCGTTGTGGCTACGCAGCGATTAGTAGCGGTAGTGCTCTGGCTTGTACGGACCTTGTTGCGACACGCCGATATACGACGCTTGCTCTGGGGTCAGTTCGGTCAGTTTGGCGTTCAGCGTTTTCAGCTGCAGACGCGCAACTTTCTCGTCCAGATGCTTCGGCAGCACGTACACGCCGACCGGGTAGTTCTGGGTGTTGGCGAACAGTTCGATCTGGGCGATGGTCTGGTTCGCGAACGACGAGCTCATCACGTACGATGGGTGGCCAGTGCCGCAACCCAGATTCACCAGACGGCCTTCGGCCAGCAGGATGATGCGCTTGCCGTTCGGGAAGATCACGTGATCCACCTGTGGCTTGATGTTTTCCCACTCGTATTTCTTGAGTGCAGCGACATCGATTTCGTTGTCGAAGTGACCGATGTTGCAGACGATGGCCTGGTCTTTCATGGCCAGCATGTGCTGTTCCGTCAGGATGTGATAGTTGCCGGTGGCGGTCACGAAGATGTCGCCCTGCGAAGCGGCTTCATCCATGGGGCCGACGCGGTAGCCTTCCATCGCGGCCTGCAGGGCGCAGATCGGATCGATTTCGGTGACCCAGACCTGGGCCGACAGGGCGCGCATGGCTTGGGCCGAACCCTTGCCGACGTCACCATAACCGGCGACCACGGCCACTTTACCGGCGATCATCACGTCGGTGGCGCGCTTGATGCCATCGACCAGCGATTCGCGGCAGCCATACAGATTGTCGAACTTGGACTTGGTGACCGAATCGTTGACATTGATCGCCGGGAAGGCGAGCTTGCCTTCCTTGTGCATCTGGTACAGGCGATGCACGCCGGTGGTGGTCTCTTCAGTTACGCCCTTGACGGCTTTGAGGCGCTTGGAATACCAGTTCTTGTCTTTCTTGAGGGTCTTCTTGATCGCCGCGAACAGGCACTCTTCCTCTTAACTCGAG
>JBGSBQ010000310.1:0-5071 GCA_041730475.1 Sphingomonadaceae bacterium | reverse complement strand
GCGGTTTCGGCCCCATGGTGCGCACCATGTCGGCCTTCAGCACGCCGCCGGCCGACAGGCCGAGGAAGATGTCGGCGCCCGGGATCACTTCGGCCAGCGTACGGGCCGTGGTGTCCTGCGCGAAGCGTTCCTTGTCCGGATCCATCAACTCGGCCCGGCCTTTGTAGACCACGCCGGCCAGATCGGTCACGTAGATGTTCTCGATCGGGAAGCCGAGGTCGACGATCAGGTCCAGGCAGGCCAGCGCGGCCGCGCCAGCGCCCGACACCACCAGTTTGCATTGCTTGATGTCTTTGCCGACCCACTGGATGCCGTTCATGATGGCGGCGCCAACGATGATGGCGGTGCCGTGCTGGTCATCGTGGAACACCGGAATCTTCATTTTTTCGCGCAGCTTGCGCTCGATGTAGAAGCACTCCGGCGCCTTGATGTCTTCCAGATTGACGCCACCGAAGGTCGGTTCCAGCGACGCGATGATGTCGACCAGCTTGTCCGGGTCGGATTCATTGATTTCGATATCGAAGACGTCGATGCCGGCGAACTTCTTGAACAGTACGCCCTTGCCTTCCATCACAGGCTTGGCGGCCAGCGGGCCGATGTTGCCCAGGCCCAGCACGGCAGTCCCGTTGGTGATTACCGCCACCAAGTTGCCACGTGCCGTGTATTTGTAGACATTGGCCGGATCGCTGACGATTTCCTCGCAGGGCGCCGCCACGCCGGGCGAATAGGCCAACGCCAGGTCGCGCTGGTTGGTCAGTTGCTTGGTCGGGGTAACGCTGATCTTGCCGGGGCGCGGGCTCTCGTGGTATTCCAGAGCCGCCTGGCGCAATTGTTGGCGAAGCTCTTCTTTTTTATCAGATAACGAATCCATGCTGTGCAGCCTTCCTGTTTGTGCGATCGGAAAGCTTCCGATTTTATCAGACTGATTCTTTCAATTACGTAGGTATTTTCACCAACAGCTATGACGGATATACATATTAATGATGGCGCAAGCGCCAAAACGCACGAAAGAAACGCTATACCTTGCTAAAAGTCGGCAACTCGCAAAATAAAATTCGTTGCATCTTTTTTAAACAGGTCCGACGCTGGCCCAGATCAGCGGGACAGCGCTAGACCGGCCTCCTCCTTACTGCGCAACCCTGCCATGCGAACCGCCCGCCCCCGGCACATTCAGTACAATAGCGCCATGCTCTCCGAATTCGACCTGATCAAAGAATATTTCACCCGTCCCCAGCACGCCAGCCGTGCCGCGCTGGGCATCGGCGACGATTGCGCACTGCTGGCGCCCACGCCCGGCATGCAGATGGCCATCTCGTCCGACATGCTGGTCGAGGGCCGCCATTTCTTTGCCGGCGCCGACGCCCGCCTGCTCGGTCACAAGACGCTGGCCGTCAACCTGTCGGATCTGGCGGCGATGGGCGCACGCCCGCTCGGTTTCACGCTGGCGCTGGCACTGCCGGCCGCCGAGCGCGACTGGCTGGCGCCGTTTGCCGGCGGCCTGTTCGCACTGGCCGACGCCTTCAACTGTGAACTGATCGGTGGCGACACCACCAAGGGCCCGCTGAACCTGTGCGTCACCGTGTTCGGCGAAGTGCGGCCCGGCCATGCGCTGCGCCGCGATGCCGCGCAGGAGGGCGACGATATCTGGGTCTCCGGCACGCTGGGCGACGCCCGGCTGGCACTGGCCGCCTGCCGTCACGAGCTGACGCTGGATGCGGCCAGCCTGCAGCTGGCGGCGCTGCGCCTGCATGCGCCGATCCCGCGGGTGGAACTGGGCGTACTGCTGGCCGAGCAGCGGCTGGCCCATGCAGCGATCGATATTTCGGACGGGCTGGTCGGCGACCTGGGCCACATCCTGACCCGCTCGCAGCTGGGCGCCACGCTCGATATCGACGCGCTGCCGGCCGGACCGGTGCTGGCCACCCAGCCGCAGCCACTGCGGCGCGCCTACACGGCCGCCGGTGGCGATGACTATGAGCTGTGCTTCACGGCCCCGGCCAGCGCCCGCGCTGCCGTGCTGGCCGCCGCCGCCAGCGTGGCCACGCCGGTGACCCGGATCGGCCGCATTGAAACCCGTCCCGGCCTGCGCCTGACGGACGCCAGCGGCGCCGCACTAAACCTGCAACTGACCAGCTTCGACCACTTCAGCGCCTGAGCCCTGGAAAAAAACATCGGCAGACAACCGCACCATCCCTGATAGCAGCGCCCCCCCCGCCTGCCAGCGGAACCGCTAAAAAAAATCCGATCGCGGCTGCGGGTGCTGCTGGCGCCCCCGAACACCGGGGTCAGGCCCTAATGCCGTTACGTTAAAGTGCCACAGCGTGCGCTTGCACCCCCAAAACAAAACCTGGGGTCAGACCCGCCGGGTCTGACCCCAGGTTTCCGCCGGCGGGGTTTGCCAGCTGATCTGCGCCTTTACTCAACGGCATTACGGTCAGACGGGAACGCCCAGACCCGCCGGGTCTGACCCCGGCTTTGCTGTGGGGCTAAAGCCAGCACCGCCCGCAACCGCTTACCGAGAGAGATAGTCCCCGGTATCCCGCAACCCGGCCCGCGGCTCACAGCGCGGTGCTGTCCTCATCGGGCTGACCGACGCGGCGTCCGCTGCCGTGCATCAGCCAGTAGTGGTGAAAGGCCAGCCGGATATTGTCGCGCAGCTGGGTATCGTCCCACGGCTTGGTGTAGAAACGATAAATGGCGCCGCGGTTGATCGAATCGAGGATCGCGTCCAGCCCCGTATAGCCGGACAGGATGATGCGTATCGTGTCCGCATACATGTCCTTCACCTTGCTGAGGAATTCGGTGCCGCTCATGCCCGGCATGCGCTGGTCGCACAAGATCACCTGCACCTCGTGCAGCGCCAGCAGCTCGAACGCTTCCACCGGCGACACCGCCGTCAGGATCTGGTAACCGTCGCGGCGCAGCAGCCGGTGCAGTGACGACAGCACGTTGACATCATCATCGACCAGCAGCAGGGTTTGTGGCGGCGGCTCCGGCTGGCCCGGATCGGGCGGCAGACAGCGGCCCAGCTCCACCAGCTGGCCCATGTCGCCGGCCGCCACCGGCCGGCTGAAATAGTAACCCTGAATTTCATCGCAACGGTTGCGCCGCAGGTATTCCAGCTGGGCGCGCGACTCCACCCCTTCCGCGATCACGCGCAGCTTCAGGCTGTGCGCCATGCTGATGATGGCCAGCGCGATCGCCGCGTCGTTCGGATTGGTGGTGATGTTGCGCACAAAGGCGATGTCGATCTTCAGCTTGTCGATCGGGAAGCGCTGCAAATATGCCAGCGACGAATAGCCGGTGCCAAAATCGTCGATCGCCACCTTGATACCCTGCGCCTGCAGGCGCGTCAGTACGGCGATGGTGCGCTCGGTGTTCGACATCAGCGCGCCCTCGGTCAGTTCCAGTTCCAGCAGCTCGGGCGGCACCCGGTGCCGTTCCAGCGCGCGCGCCACCTCCTGTTCCAGATCGCCCTCGACGAACTGGCGGCTCGATACATTCACTGCCACCCGCACCGGTCCCACCGTGCTGCGGGCCCAGATGCCGATCTGGCGACAGGCGGCATCGATGATCCAGGCCCCGACCCGCACGATCAGGCCCGACTCCTCCAGCACCGGCACGAATTCGGCCGGAAACACCATGCCATAGCCAGGCCGCTGCCAGCGCAGCAGCGCCTCGGCGCCGCTGATGGCGCCAGTGCGCAGGTTAATCTTGGGCTGGTAATACAGCACCAGTTCCTCGTTCTCCAGCGCGCGCCGCAACGCCGTCTCCAGGTCCAGCCGCGCCAGTACCTGCACGTTCATGCCGGCGGTGAAGAAGCGGTAGCCATCACGGCCCGCCAGTTTGGCGCGCTCCATCGCCGTGTCGGCATATTTGACCAGCGTTTCCGGGTCGGTCGCATCGTCCGGGTACATCGCGATGCCGATGCTGGCGGTCAGCGTCGCGGCGTGGCCCTGCAGCTCAAACGGCGCGCGCAACGCTTCACGTACTTCGTTGGCAACGTAGACGGCGTCCTGCTGGTCACGCGTCATGCTGAGGATCAGTGCAAACTCGTCGCCGCCTATGCGCCCGACCGTATCACGCAGGCGCACGCACTGCACCAGCCGGTTGCTGAACTGGCGCAGCAATTCATCGCCCAGTGCAGCGCCCAGCGAATCGTTGATGTTCTTGAAGCGGTCCAGCGCGATGAACAGCACCACGCAGCGCCACTGCTTGTCCTGTGCCAGCGTGATCGCCTCCGACAAGGTCTGGTAAAACAGCGTGCGGTTTGGCAGCCCGGTCAGGCTGTCGTAATGGGCCATGTGGCGCAGCCGCTCCTCCGCCGCACGACGCTCGGAAATATCACGCGCCACCGCCAGCAGCAAGTCGGGCTGGCCGTCGTGGTGGCACAACTGCCAGTAGATCTCGACCGGCACGGCGCTGGCGTCGCTGCGCAGCAGCTCCATCTGGTTCAGTGCCGGAGCGCGGCCCGGATCGGCGGCGCTAGTCAGGCCGTCGGCCTGCTCCTGCAGGGCGATCGCCAGTCCCGGCGCCAGTTGCGCGGCCGGTTGCGCCAGCAGCGCGCTGCGCTCCCTGGCCAGCATGCGGCAGGCGCCATGGTTGACGTCGACCAGCGCCAGCGTGGCAGTATCGAACAGCAGGATGGCATCGGCGGTGGCGTCCATGGCGCTGCGGAAGCGCTGCAATTCAGCGGTGCGTTCGCGCACCGTGCGCTCCAGCAGCAAGTTGTAATCGCGCGCCTCGCGGTGCATCAGCCGCACTTCCAGCATGTTGCGGATGCGGGTCAGCACCTCGACTGGATCGAAGGGCTTGCTGACGAAGTCGCGCGCGCCCGCCTCCAGTGCGGCCAGTTTCTGGTCCGGTTCGGCTGTCACCACCAGCACCGGCAGGTAGGCCTCCGTTTCCAGCGGTTTCAGCGCTTCCATCACCTGGAAACCGTTCATGCCGGGCATGCGCAGATCGAGGATAATCAGGTCAAAGCGCTGCGCCGCATGCCATGTGCATTTTGGGAAGGCCTAAATCCAAGATGAGCAAGTCAAACTCATCGGTGGTCATGAGGGCGGCGTCG
>JBGSBQ010000309.1:0-5078 GCA_041730475.1 Sphingomonadaceae bacterium | reverse complement strand
GCCTGCGCGAAGACAATGCCGACATGCGCCTGACCGAAATCGGACGCAAGCTCGGTGTGGTCGGCGATGTGCAGTGGGAAGCGTTTGAGAAAAAACGCGAGTCGGTGGCGCTGGAATTGGAACGTCTGCGTTCCACGTGGGTCAACCCGCGCATCCTTGCCGCGGCCGAGTCGGAGCGTGTCATTGGTCAGGCCATTGAGCGCGAATATTCGTTGGCCGATCTGCTGCGCCGTCCCGGCGTTGAGTACGAAAAGCTGATGAGCCTGCAAGGTATCGATGGCCGTGAGTTGGCTGGTCCCGGCGTCAGCGACGATGCCGTGCGCGAACAGGTGGAAATTCAACTCAAGTATTCGGGCTATATCGACCGCCAGACCAAGGAAGTCGAGCGCCATGAGCACTATGAAAACCTGAAGCTGCCGGAGGCCTTCAACTATCTGGAGATCACCGCGCTGTCGGTCGAAGTGCGCCAGAAGCTGCACGCGCAGCGTCCGGAAACACTGGGCCAGGCTTCGCGCATTTCTGGTGTGACGCCGGCCGCGATTTCGCTGCTGCTGGTGCACCTGAAAAAAGCCGGGTTCGGTGGGTTTGTAACGATTAAGGATGAGGCTGCTTGATGAAGGTGTTTGAACGGGATGTACTGGCGAATGTTCTGCAACAGGGCATCAGTGATTTGAAACTGGACCTGAATGCGGGCCAGCTGGAACAACTGCTGGATTATCTGGCGCTGCTGAACAAGTGGAACTCGGTCTACAACCTGACCTCGGTGCGCGATCCGATGCAAATGGTGACCCTGCATTTGCTCGATTCGCTGGCGGCTGTGCCGGCCTTCAAGGGCGCGAGCAATGTGTTGGACGTCGGGGCAGGGGGCGGGTTGCCGGGCATGGTGCTGGCAATCAGCCGGCCTGACATGAAGGTGTCGATGATCGATACCGTGCACAAGAAAACCGCGTTCCTGAATCAGGTGAAAGCAGAACTGGGCCTGAGTAATGTCACGGTGTACACCAAGCGCGTGGAACAGCTGGAAGTGAAGACGAAATTTGACGTCATCACCTCGCGTGCATTTGCCGACCTGAGCGACTTCGTCAACTGGTCCGGACACCTGCTAGCCGAGGGCGGGCAATTCATCGCCTTGAAAGGCACGGCGCCAGCAGAGGAACGCGAGCGACTGCCAGAGCCATGGAAAGTGCAGCATTTACAGCCTTTGGCGGTACCGGGGCTGGAGGCAGAGCGGCATCTGGTTTTCATTAAAGCAGAAACAGAGTAAACGATTTATACGATATAAATGAACTATATTGTATATACGGTATAAACCAAGTAAACAGTATAAATCGTTTATACCGTTTATTTCGTATATACAGTATATACGGTATAAATAATTAACACAGAATAAGAAGATACATGGCGAAAATTTTTTGCGTAGCGAATCAAAAAGGCGGCGTGGGCAAGACCACTACCACGGTCAACCTGGCTGCCGGCCTGGCTAAGCTGGACCAGCGCGTACTGCTGGTCGACCTCGACCCACAGGGCAATGCCACCATGGGTGCAGGCATTAACAAGGCGGGACTGAAGGCATCGACCTACGAGGTGATGCTGGGCGAGTCCGATGTCGCTACCGCGCGTCAGCGTTCCGAGGCGGGGCAGTTCGATGTGCTGCCATCGAACCGTGAACTGGCTGGTGCTGAAGTCGAGATGGTGGAACTGGATAACCGCGAGACGCGCCTCAAAGATGCGCTGGCACTGGTCGACAAGGAGTATGACTTCATCCTGATCGATTGCCCGCCAGCGTTGTCGATGCTGACGCTGAACGGTCTGTGCGCCGCGCATGGGGTCATCATTCCGATGCAGTGCGAGTATTACGCGCTGGAAGGTTTGTCGGATCTGGTGAACACTATTAAGAAGGTGCACGCTAACCTGAATCAGGATCTGAAAATCATCGGGCTGCTGCGCGTGATGTTTGATCCGCGCATGACGCTGTCGCAGCAGGTGTCGGCGCAGCTGGAGCAGCATTTCGGCGACAAAGTGTTTAACACCATTATTCCGCGCAATGTGCGACTGGCCGAAGCGCCATCGTATGGCTTGCCGGGCGTCAACTTCGATCCATCGTCCAAAGGTGCTCAGGCGTATATCGCGTTTGGCGCGGAGATGGTTCAGCGCATTAAGAAAATGTAAAGGCGTCGGCGCGTCCTGTTACCCCAGACCCAACTTCTGGGGTCAGACCCGACGGGTCTGACCCCGGCTCTTGGCCGCGGGGTAGGGCAGGTGCGCCGGCTCGCTCACCGGTACGGAATTATTGGAATAGCATGGCAACCAAAAAACTTAAGGGCCTCGGTCGCGGCCTTGATGCGCTGCTCGGCGGCGACGGCGATCTGAATAACCCGGCGCTCGGCACGCCGTCTGAATTGCCTGTGTCACAAATGCAAGCAGGTAAGTATCAGCCGCGTACCCGCATGGACGAGGGTGGCTTGCAGGAACTGGCGGCGTCGATCAAGTCGCAGGGCATTATGCAACCGATACTGGTGCGGCCCGTCGGGACCGACCAGCTCAGCGGCCTGACTAAGTATGAAATCATCGCCGGCGAACGGCGTTTCCGCGCGGCCCAACTGGCCGGGCTGGAAAACCTGCCGGTGCTGGTGCGCGATGTCGATGATCAGGCCGCCGCCGCGATGGCGCTGATCGAGAATATGCAGCGCGAGGACTTGAATCCTCTCGAAGAAGCACAGGGCATCCACCGCTTGATCACTGACTTCAGTTTTACCCACGAGCAAGCTGCGACCGCCGTCGGCCGCTCGCGCAGCGCCGTCTCGAATCTGTTGCGCCTGATGAATTTGGCCAGTCCGGTGCAAACCATGCTGATGGCCGGCGATATCGATATGGGCCATGCCCGCGCCTTGTTGTCGGTCGATGCCGCCAGCCAGATCAATCTGGCAAACATGGTGGTTGCCAAACGATTATCGGTACGGGAAACGGAAAAGCTGGTCGCCAAGACCATTGAAGAGCAAAACGCACCCGCCACCGAAGCGCGTCACAAAGAAAAGTCGGGCGACATTGTAAGGTTGGAGGAAGAATTGTCTGATACGCTAGCGACCCCAGTGGTATTTAAGATGGGCGCAAAGGGAAAAGGTCAGTTGATTATCGATTTTGCTGACCTTGATATACTCGATGGCGTATTAGCCCGCCTCCGTTCTTAATACTCTGATAACTTGTTACCGAATATTGCGCATTGTATCCCGTCGATATCTTGCGCTATCTCGGTGCAAGCGTTAGATAACGTGCTCTAAAACCGTGTCTTTCCTGCAGCATTTGCTCTGCTGCAGTGCACCAAAGTTTGACGCACTACAGTAAAGACACATATAATCCCGTGTCTTTTGGGTTTTGTCGGTTTTTTGGGAACGTGGCGATGAGTAATACTACGAATATTTCCAAGCCGATATATCGGGTCGTCGCGCTTCAGTTTGCCATTGCAACGGGCTTCGCCTTACTCGCCTGGAACCTTGGGGGAGAACTCAACGCCTGGTCGGCCGCCTACGGCGGAGCAATCGCAGTCATCGGGAGTCTGATGTACGCGATGATTGTCGCGGGCGGAACAAATGACGCTCACAAAGCCTTCCGGTCGCATATCCGCGCCGAGGTAGTGAAAATATTTATCACGGTAGTGCTGTTCGTGTTGGCACTAGCGCTGTTTCAGTCGGCCTCATGGTTATGGCTGATCTTGGGTTTCGCGGTGGCAACCTTGGCATACTGGTTCTCACTGCTCGCAGTTTAATCACCAAAATCTAATACTATTATGACCACAGAAATTGCTGTTGAGGGCGCCCACGAGGCACCGACATCCATCGAATACATCCAGCACCATTTGACTCACCTCAAAACGGCGGATGGCACGTTCAACCTGGACACGTTCTGGGTGTCGGCCGTTCTGGGCCTGATCTTCCTGGGCGTGTTCTACCTGGCGTCGCGCAAAGCGACCGCCGGCGTACCGGGCAAGCTGCAAAACTTCGTCGAAGCCGTCATGGAGCTGGTCAACGAAGTCGTTAATTCCGCATTCCACGCCAAGAGCAATGTCATTGCACCGCTGGCTATCACGATCTTCTGCTGGGTTTGGCTGATGAACGCGATGGACTTCCTGCCAGTCGACCTGCTGCCTAAGATTCTTGGCTACTTTGGCGTTCACAAGCTGCGTGTCGTGCCGACCGCGGACGTCAACCACACTTTCGGCATGTCGTTCGGCGTCATGCTGTGCATTATTGGTTTCTCGATCAAAGCCAAAGGTATCGGCGGCTGGGGTAAAGAGTTGCTGACCGCGCCGTTCCACGCCCATGGTTTCATGGCTGTCGTGCTGGCTCCGGTCAACTTCATCTTCCAGATGATCGAGTTGCTGGCCAAGCCACTGTCGCTGTCGCTGCGTTTGTTCGGCAATATGTACGCCGGCGAACTGTTGTTCATTCTGATCGCTCTGCTGCCATGGTGGGCGCAGTGGCTGCTGGGTGGTCCTTGGGTTATCTTCCACATTCTGGTGGTGACCCTGCAAGCGTTTGTGTTTATGGCGTTGACTGTTGTGTACCTGAGCCTCGCGGTTGAGAAGCACTAAGTTAGCAAATCTGTTTGACCTTTTTAGTATCTGTAGTCTTTTTTAAAATCTTAGGAGAAATTCAATGCAAGCTCTGATCGCACAAGTACAAGGCATGACCGTTCTGGCCGCAGCAATCATCATCGGCCTGGCCGCTATCGGTACCGCACTCGGTTTCGCCATTCTGGGCGGCAAATTCCTGGAAGCGTCGGCCCGTCAACCTGAACTGATGCCACAACTGCAAACCAAGCTGTTCGTTATCGCTGGTCTGCTGGATGCGATCTCGATGATCGGCGTTGGTGTTGCTCTGCTGTACACCTTCAGCAACCCGTTCCTGGCCGCTGTTATCGCTGCTGCTGGTAAGTAATCTGCTCCCTTCTAGGAGAAACTTTTAGTTAGGAGCAAAGGTATGGACATCAATATGTCTCTCATCGGTCAGATGATCACCTTCGCGGTGTTGGTCTGGGTTTCGATGAAGTTCGTATTTCCATCGCTGAATGCAGCGTTGGAT
>JBGSBQ010000308.1:0-5083 GCA_041730475.1 Sphingomonadaceae bacterium | reverse complement strand
CACCGCCAGCGCTGAAGCGCAGGCGCACCGCGAAGCGTGCCAGAAGGCGGCGGAAGACACCATTGCCCATGATCCTTTTGTAAATAGCATGATCCGCGAGTTCGGCGCCTTTGTGGTGCCGGGTTCCATCGTGCCGCCGCCCGCCGCGGCCGTCGCGCCCGGATTAACGATTGACCCATTTTATATAACGGAGTAACCCATCATGATGAAGAACCAACTGGCTGGCTTGATGAAACAGGCGCAAGCAATGCAGGACAATATGAAAAAGGCGCAGGACCAGCTGGCGCTGATCGAAGTGGAAGGCCAGTCCGGCGCCGGTCTGGTGAAGATCGTCATGACCTGCAAGAACGACGTCAAGCGTGTCTCCATCGACCCATCGCTGCTGGCCGACGACAAGGACATGCTGGAAGATCTGGTCGCCGCGGCCTTCAACGACGCCGTGCGCAAAGCCGAAGCCACCTCCGCCGAGAAGCTGGGCGGCCTGACCGCTGGCATGAACCTGCCGGCCGGCTTGAAGTTGCCGTTCTAAGCCGCCGCTTTGGCTCCCGCACCTTCCGTCCTGGCTGATCCATGTCCAAATCGCTTGAGTTTCTGACGGAAGCGCTGCGCCGCTTGCCCGGCGTCGGCCCCAAGTCGGCGCAGCGTATCGCCTTCCATCTGTTGCAGCATGACCGCGACGGCGCCGACATGCTATCGCGCGCGCTGCATCAGGCGGTGCAGGCCGTGCAGCACTGCGCACTGTGCAATACCTTCACCGAGGAAGAGGTGTGCGACACCTGCAGCGACGCGCAGCGCGACCGCCAGTTGCTGTGTGTGGTGGAAACGCCCGCCGATCAGCTGATGATCGAGCAGACGCTGACCTACAAGGGCCTGTACTTCGTGCTGATGGGCCGCTTGTCGCCGCTGGACGGGATCGGCCCGCGCGACATCCATCTGGAAAAGCTGGTCGAGCGGGCTGCTGACGGTCTGGTTAGCGAGGTGGTACTGGCCACCAATTTCACCAATGAAGGCGAGGCGACTGCGCACTACATCAGCGAAATGCTGAAGGCGCGGGGCCTGAAAGTGAGCCGTCTGGCGCGTGGCGTGCCGGTCGGTGGCGAACTGGAATACGTGGACGCGGGCACCATCGCGCGCGCCATGCTGGATCGAAGGACGACCTGATCTCATGACTGCTGCTGCATCCGCCGGGCCGCTGGCCGGCATCAAAGTACTGGAACTGGGCACGCTGATCGCGGGCCCTTTTTGTGCCCGCATGCTGGCCGAATTCGGCGCCGAAGTGATCAAGGTGGAGTCGCCCGATGGCGGCGATCCGATCCGCCAGTGGCGCGTGCTGAAGGATGGCACCTCGCTGTGGTGGTCGGTGCAGGCCCGTAACAAGAAAAGCCTGACCTTGAACCTGAAGCATGCCGCCGGCCGCGCCATTGCGCGCCAACTGGCGCTGGAAGCTGACATCATCATTGAGAACTACCGTCCCGGCGTGCTGGAGAAGTGGGAACTTGGTTATGAGCAGCTGAAGACGGAGAATCCGGCCACCATCATGGTGCGGCTGTCCGGTTTTGGCCAGACCGGGCCAATGAAGGACTTGCCGGGCTTTGGCGCGATCGGCGAATCGATGGGCGGCCTGCGCTATGTGTCCGGCCATGCCGACCGGCCACCGGTGCGGGTGGGGGTGTCGATCGGCGATTCGGTGGCGGCGCTGCATGGCGTGATCGGCGCGATGATGGCTTTGCGTCATCGTGATGCGACCGGTGGCCGCCTGCAAGGGCAGGGCCAGATGGTGGACGTGGCGTTGTACGAGTCGGTGTTCAACCTGATGGAATCGCTGGTGCCGGAATACGACCATGCTGGTGTGGTGCGCGAACGCACTGGCGGCGCACTGCCGGGTATCGTGCCGTCGAATACCTACACCACCAACGATGGTGAGAACATCGTCATCGCCGGCAATGGCGATGCGATCTTCAAGCGGCTGATGCTGGCGATTGGCCGCATCGACATGGCCGGTGACCCGCAACTGGCGCGCAACGATGGCCGCGTGCCGCGCACGCAGGAAATCGATGATGCGATTCAGGCCTGGTGCGATACGCAGGATATCGACAGTGCGCTGACGGTGCTGAAGGCGGCCGATGTCCCGGCCGGGAAGATTTATTCGGTGCGCGACATGATGGTCGATCCGCAGTTTCTGGCGCGCCAGATGTTCGAGCAGCACCAGTTCGCGGACGGCACGCCGATCAAGCTGCCGGCGATCTCGCCCAAGCTGTCGGCCACGCCCGGCCGCACTAACTGGATCGGTCCGGCGCTCGGCCAGCATAACGATGAAGTGTTGCAGGCGCTCGGTTACAGCGCCGCCGAGATCGTCGCGCTGAAGCAGGATGGGGTGCTGTAAGAGGGGGGTGTCCGTATGTCCTTCGTCAAGCAGCTACGAGCGGTGCGGGGCAATAAAGTGTTCCGTCTCGCATCATGGCGGACATCACGTTGCCCCCCCCGTTTTCCGACATGGCCACCAGCGCTTGCGGTAGCTCCACAGCAAAGCCGGGGTCAGACCCCGCGGGTCTGACCCCAGTGTTGCGCCGGGGGGGGCTGGTAGTCAGTGAGGAATAGCCCACAGGGGGACATCGTAGACGATTGCTTTTTTGAGTAATTGTTTAAAGTCAGCGGCGAACCGCCGCAATTCCGCCGGTGCCACGCGTTCAAGTCTTGAAATTTCATGCACTAATTCTGGCAACTCCGTCGACGGCAGATCAACGTCGCGGTAGTAGTCTGAAAAGCTGAGTAACTTGGTCAATTTCATTTCTTTCGCAAGCATCATCATCCTGTAGTGAGGATTTGGTTGCAGCGATATCATTGCGGTAAGTTCGCCTGTACCAGAGATGGTTGCAAAGTCGAGCGCCATGTTTTCCGCTTGCGCGACCAAGCGTATCAAGTCCTCGTTAGGGTCGAACCTACTCTTGTTGCGGCGCTTTGTAAATTGCGTATCGCTATGGTGTTGCATGATGTGTTGCCAGACCTGTCTCGTGGTGGTGATCACTTTTACACTGCGGGGGTATCCAATGCCCATTGGTTGGTGAGCATCAGCTTGATTGATTCGGGCGGCGCCGGGTGGCCCAGATAGTAGCCCTGCACCAGGTCGCAGCCATATTGTTCCAGCAGTACCAGCTGGGCGTCGGTCTCGACGCCTTCGGCCACCACCGCCATCTTCAGGCCATGCGCCATGGCGATGATGGCGCGTGTGATAGCGGCGTTTTCAGCGTCTTGCGGCAGACCGCTGATGAAGCTTTTGTCGATCTTCAGCGCGCGCACATCGAAGCGTTTCAGGTAGTTCATCGATGAATAGCCGGTGCCAAAATCATCAATCGACAGGTAGACGCCGATGTTGCGCAGCTGCTCCAGTGCAGCCAGCGTGGCGCGGGCATCGTCCATCAGCGTGCCTTCGGTCAGTTCCAGTTCCAGCAGGTCGGCCGGCAGGCCACTGTCGTGCAGCGCCGAGACCACGATCTGCGCCAGATTCTCGTCCTTGAACTGTTTGGCGGACAGGTTGACGGCCATGCGGATTGGCGGCTTGCCGTCGACCTGCCATGCGGTTGCCTGCTGGCAGGCGGTGCGCAGCACCCATTCGCCGATCGGCACGATCAGCCCGGTTTCCTCGGCCAGCGGAATGAATTCGGTCGGCGAGATGATGCCGCGCTCGGGATGGCGCCAGCGTACCAGCGCTTCGACGCCGACGATGCGCGAACTGGCGACGTCGATCTGCGGCTGGTACAGCAGATACAGTTCGTTATTCTGCAGCGCCTTGCGCAATCCGACCTCCAGCTTCACATGGCTCATGATCTGCATGGTCAGCGAAGAGCTGTACAGCTTCGCATTGTTCTTGCCGCAGTTCTTGGCGTGGTACATGGCGGTGTCGGCGTATTTCAGCAGCGAGTTGCAGTCGTCGCCGTCTTCCGGGTACAGCGAGATGCCGATGCTGGCGGTGACGAAGATTTCGTGGGCGTCGATCAGGAATGGCCGGCGCATCGCTTCCTTGACGCGGTGCGCCACGTTGAGGGCGTTGTCGACTCGCTCCAGGTCCGGGATCAGGATGGTGAATTCGTCGCCGCCCAGACGGGCCAGATTGTTGCCGGCCAGTTCGGACCGCGATACCAGATCGCTGGGCCGGATGGTTTCGCGCAGGCGCTCCGAGACCACTTTCAACAGATGGTCGCCGACGTTGTGGCCCAGCGTGTCGTTGATGCGCTTGAAGGCGTCGAGGTCCATGAACAGCACGGCGAATTTCTTGTTGGCGCTGCGCGAGCGGGCCAGTTCATGTTCCAGCGTTTCAAGGAAGGCCTGGCGGTTCGGGATGCCGGTCAGGCTGTCGCAATAGGCGAGGCGGCGGATCTGTTCTTCGGTGCGTTTGCGTTCGCTGATGTCGCGCACCAGACCCAGTACTTCGTCCGGGCCGGTGGCCACCAGCCGCGCTTCGAAGTGCAGCGCTGCGGCGCCAGCGGCGGCATCCCCGGGCAGCTGGTAATCGACGGCGCGCACCTGCTGGGTACTGAGCGTCAGCTGCATCTCGGCCAGCAGCTGTGCGGCGATGTCCGCTGGCAGCACGTCGCGCAGGTGGCGGCCGACGCAGCGCGTGTCCTGGCTGGCGGCATGGCCGGGTTCGTAGTCGAGGTAGTAGCCGTCCTTGCTCATGCGGAAAAAGGTGTCCGGGATGGCGGCCAGCACGGCGCGGTTGTGGGCATCGGCGATGCGCAGCCGGGCAATGGCGTCCGAGGCGCGCAGCACATACAGCACACGGTGGCCGAGGATGGGCCAGTTGATTGGCTTGGAGACGAAGTCGGTGGCGCCCACTTCGTAAGCATGGGTGACCGCTTCCAGCTCGTCACCGCCGGTGACCATGATGATGGGGGCGCCCGGATGCTGGTCGAGCTGGCGGATGGCACGGCAGACGTCGAAGCCGTCCATGCCCGGCATCTCGACGTCGAGCAGCACCAGATCGGGCGTCGTGGCCTGATAGCTGGCCAGCGCCTGTGCACCGTTGCCGGCTTCGATCATGTCGAGCCCGACCTGGGTCAGCATTTCGCGCATCAGCATGCGCATG
>JBGSBQ010000307.1:0-5090 GCA_041730475.1 Sphingomonadaceae bacterium | reverse complement strand
GCCAGCGCCTTGAGCGCGGTGTTGGGTACCTTGACATCGCCCTGCAGCACGATGGGCAGGTTGTCGGTAAAGGCCATGGCGGCTGTGGGCGATGTGCCGTGAATGACGCCTGCCAGGCGGTTCAGAAAGCCGGAGCGGTAGTTTTTTTGCCCTACCAGCGGCTGGCCCAGTTCGATGCTGTCCTGGGTTTCGAAGTGACTGCGGCTCAGGTCTTCAGTACCGGCGAACGGCACGAAGGCGGCCTGGCCTTTTTGGAACAGCGGATAGACGCTGTCGCGCAGCGCCGGATGCAAGCCCCAGTCGGCATCGAGCGGCAGCGCACTGGCGGCATCGGGGCCGGGCCGCGCGATCGCAATGTTGGGGCGGGACTGGTAGTAGAACGGGCTGGCGACCGGCACCAGCAGGCTGGTAGCGTCATAGCCGCCACGCAGAAACACCAGCAGCAAGCGGCTCTTGCTGGCCGGGGCCGCCCACAGATTGCCGGCCTGCGGCAGCAGCGACAGGGCGAGTGGGAGGGACTGCAGCAGGGTGCGGCGCTTCATCGGTGCATCAACTCCGGCGCGGACAGCAGGAAGCTATTCCATTCCTGCGGCGAGGTGGCCTGATCCAGCACCTGACGGGTGGCCGGGGCCAGCGTCGCTTGCAGGCTCTGGTAGAACAGCGCGTTGGCCAGTTGCGGGAAGGCGGCGCGCTGTTGCGCCTGCGGGCCGTCGGTCTTGAACAGGCCGGCATTGCCGGATCCGATGGCGCGGGCGATTTCAAAGCGGGTCGTCATCTGGCCCGGACTGGCCCAGCCCGCTTGCGTCAGCGCGTAGCCGTCCGGCGTCTGACGCCCGTACAGCGGCTGGCCCATGCGGTTGAGCCAGCCCAGCATCGGGCCCGCATTCAGGATCGGCTTGTCGTCATACGCCAGACGCACGGCCGCCACCACGTAATGCACCGGATCCTTGAACTTGTGGCCCAGCGACTGGTGGAACTGGGGCGACTGGAACAGTGTGCGCAGCGTGGCGGCGATGTCGCCGTCGCTGGCCTGAAAGCTGGCCGCCATCTGCTGCACCAGCGCGGCCGGCGGCTCGTCGGCCACGAAGTAGACCGCCAGCTTGCGGCTGATGTAGCGCGCCGTGGCCGGATGGCGCGCCAGCCGGTCGAGCGCCTCATCCACTTCGGCCAGCCCGCGCCCGCGCACGCTCTGGCCGAGAAATTCCTTGTTGCCGTAGTCGTGGCGGTTGGGATTGAATTCGAACAGCCCCTGCCGCAGGTACTGGGCCTGCAATTCTTTTTTGACGGTGGGCGCGGTGCCGCTCAGATTGACGCCGACGCCGGTCAGGATGCGTGCCAGCTCCTGCACGTCGCGCTGGCTGTAGCCGCCATCGACGCCCAGCGTATGCAGCTCCATCAGCTCGCGCGCATAGTTTTCGTTCAGGCGGTTGGCGGCGTTCTGCTCGTTGTCCAGATAGCGGAGCATGGCCGGGTGACGCAGTGTGGCGCCCAGCAGGTCGCGGAATTTGCCCAGGGCGTGGGCGCGCACCGCGTGCTCCTCATAGTCGCCCACCATCAGACGCAGATTGTGTTTGCCCTGATGGACGTTGAAATGGTTCATCCAGAACCAGGTCAGCTGCTCCTGCAACTGGTTGGACGAGTACAGGTCGCGCAGCAGCGAACGGGTGGCCGCTTCGCGCGCCAGACGGTTCAGTTCCTGCTGATAGGCTTGCTGCGCAGCTTTTTTGTCGTCATCCACGGTGATTTTGTCGAGGTCCTTGCGGCGCTGTTCGAGGTCCTGGTTGAGCTGCTCCAGTGGCCGCTGGCTGATCGTCATGGCATCGATCTGCGCCTGCACGGACGCTGGCAGCAGGGCGGCGCTTGGGTGCAGCTGGCGCTCCAGATAGGTGGCGTAGCCGAGCCGGACCACCTGCTGGTAGCTGCTGTCATTGACGCCCCAGCTGAGCCGGTTCAGCGCGCTGCTGATCTGGGCTGGCGCCAGCGGCGCAGCGTCGCCGGGGGACTGGGTGGCGCAGCCGGTCAGCGCAGCCAGCAGCAGCGGTAGCAGCAGCGGCAGCAGCGGCAAGCGCCGTCGCATGGTCGAACGGGCGAACACGGTGGGCATCGCACCTTCCCCGGTTGGTCAGTGTGTCAGCGGCGCGGAGGCGTCGAAGGCGAGCGGACGCGGGCCCGGCTCACAGCCCTATTGTAGACGATGCGCTAGTCGTCCCGGTCGCCGCGCAACTCCAGTGCCCGGCGCACGCTGTGGATGGTACCGAGGCCAAAGCCATCCGGATCACCGGAGTCGGCGCGCCATTGCGCCAGCATGGTGCCCAGTCCGGCATGGCAGAGCGCAGCAAACTTGCCGCCATGCGCGGTGTGCGGGCGCAGTGACAGGATCAGGTCCTGAATCTCATCGATGGCGCGCAGCTCGATGGCGCCGGTCGGTCCCCAGTACTGGGCGTCGGCCTGGTGCTGGTTGGCAGTCCGCGCTTCCACGGCGAGCGCATCGGCCAGCCGCGCGCGCACCTGCGCTGCAGTAAAAAAAGGGCGCAGCAGTATCACCCGGCCGTCGGCGTCCGGTGTGCCGCGTGGCCAGCGCACTAGTGCACGGCGGCGTACCTGCGGGGCGCTCAGCAACAGCACCAGTACGGCGTGGGCGATGCCGCAGCCGGATTGCCAGCAGCGCAGCGACAGCGTGATCAGCGCAGCAAACGGTGCTGTGGCGAACAAGGACGACGTGGTTCTCATGGAGCGCTTTCGCGAGCGGTGCGAAAAAAAAGGGGGGGCAAGGCAGGTGCAGTGGCCAACAAGGTTTAGCAGGGTTTGGGCTAAACCCAGAAATCTGGGCAGGAACTTGGGTGGATCAGGAATCTTGGATCCGGCGACAGAGTTGTCGCGAGTGACGTAGAACACGTCGAAAAGAGCGCCGGTTGAACCGCATGCCGGCGCCAGGCATGGCTTGATCAGCGAGGCTGTTCAGTGCATAGACGCGGTAGACAGGTCTTTCAGTTCACGGATGCTGATATCGGACTTTTCATGCATACGCAGCAAAATCGTGGCGCCGACTGCAAGCTTACGGTGCCGGATTTTACTAATGATGGGTGGCTGTACCTCTAGTACCCGGCACAGTTCTGCATCATTTTTCAAGTTCATCTTTTCGATCAGGGTGTCTAACAGCTTATTGGGCACAAAACTGGATGGCTCCAGCGCCCGCGCCCGGTTCATGGCCTCGATCAGTTCCAGCTTTTTCTGCCTGACGTTCATCTTCGACCCTCCTTTGCTTAAGAAAAACATGGATAAAGGCGTTTCCCAGCTGGTTTGCACCCACATCTCTTTCCGGTCTGAATGTGGTGTGCGACTCAACATTCTTAATAACCAAGCAAGTTAATTTCAATAATACTACGGAGGCAAAATAATTGTAGGCTTTGACAAAAAAATTATCTTGTTGTTTGCGTAAACGGGTTGACGGTTGTTGTTTCTTGTATGCCAGAGCGGGACAAAAGTAAGACCTTATCGCTCATATCGGCTGCGGCCTGCGAGTGCGTGACCATGATGGCGCAGGCGCCGGTGGCTTTGATTTCCGTGCGCAGCAGGGTCAGGATGCTGTGCGCCGTATCGGGGTCAAGGTTGCCGGTCGGTTCATCCGCCAGCACCAGCGCCGGCCGGTGCACCAGCGCGCGCGCGATGGCGACGCGCTGCATCTGACCGCCGGATAGCTGGTGCGGAAAGTAGGCGCCGCGCCCGCCAAGGCCGACGGCCTCCAGCATCTCGCGGGCGCGTGCCAGCGGCAGCCCGTTCAGCAGCAGCGGCAAGGCGACGTTCTGCTCCAGCGTCAGGTGCGGCAGCACGTGAAAGGCTTGAAAAATGAAGCCCATGCGGGCGCGTCGCAAGCGGGTCGCGGCATCGTCATCGAGGCCGGACATGGCGATCCCATCGATGACGATCGGGGCCGGGGCGCCCGCCACCAGATCCGGCGTATCAAGGCCGGCGATCAGGTTCAGCAGCGTCGATTTACCGACCCCGGAATCGCCCATGATGGAGACGAATTCACCGGCCTTGAATTGCCACGACAGCTCCGACAGTACCGGATGGCCGCTGGCATAGGACTTGGACAGCTTGCGCAGTTCTAGCATAGGGGAGAGGGGGAAATTAGCGGGTCAGCGCGCGCCGCATGGCGAAGCTGACGCCATCGACCAGCGCCACCAGCAGCAGCATGGCGAGGATCACGGTGGCCGCCTGTGGCATCTGGAACAGCGACAGGTGGTACTTGAGCATTTGTCCCAGCCCGCCGGCGCCGACCACGCCGAGGATGGCGGCGGCGCGGATATTGTTCTCCCAGCGGTACAGCGTGTAGGACAGCATTTGCGGCAGCGTTTGCGGCAGCGGCGCATACAGGAAGGCTGCCTTCGGGCGCGCGCCATTGGCGCGCAGGCTTTGTTCCGGCAACGGCGCGGCGTTTTCCAGCGCGTCGGCGAACAGCCGGCCCAGTACCCCGGCCGTGTGAGCTGCCAGCGCCAGTGCGCCGCCGAAGGGGCCGAGACCGGCGGCGATCAGCAGGATCGAGGCCCACACCAGTTCCGGGATCGAGCGCAGCACGTTGAGCAGGCCGCGCAGCAGTGCCCGCAGTGGCTTGCCGAAGCGGCCGGCGGCCGGAATCGCCAGTGCCAGACCGGCTAGCACTGCCAGCAAGGTGCCCAGCGCCGACATGGCCAGCGTTTCGATGGTGGCCCACGCGGTCTTTTGCAGGAACGGCAGGGCGGTTTCCGGCGGCGCAAAGCCGGCCAGCAGTTCCAGCGTGCTGGTGACGGCTTCCACCGTGAAGAACTCGTGCCATTTGAGCGGCAGCGACAGGAAGCTGGCCAGTACCAGTACCAGCATCAGCGCGCACAGGATCAGGATAGTCCAGTCGCGTGGTGGCGCCGGCGGCAGCGTGGGGTGCAGCGCGGGGTGTGTCGATGGGGTGGCGGGTTTCATCCGAGGCGCTTCCTCAATATGCGCGACACCTGATCGGCCAGTGCCACCAGCGCCACGAACACCAGCAGCATGGACGACACTTCGGCGCCGGCCAGCATCTTCATCGATTCATCCATGCGCTGGCCGAGGCCACC
>JBGSBQ010000306.1:0-5091 GCA_041730475.1 Sphingomonadaceae bacterium | reverse complement strand
ATGCGCTGGAACCAGCACAGGATGCAGGGGTTGAAGTGGCGGATCTCGCTGAAGAACTGGCTGCCGAGCGTGGCGATCAGGGACTTGGGCGGCATGGGCGGTATGGACGGCATGATGTAATGGCCAGCCCCGGTTCGCCGGGGCCCGCAGTCCGCTGCTGAAAAGCCAGCTTCTTCGGAAGCTGGCTTTTTTATTGGCTCTTGCGTTTCAAGCTGGGGATGCGTGGCATGGGTTCCCGCCTGCGCGGGAACGACGGTGGTTTGAGCGACCGGGGTCCCTGTCGCTTTCCTTCTATTTTCGCTTCGATTTTCTTCTATTTTCCCCTGCAATTGCCGCGCGTAATCGTGGTCCGGCGGCGAAAAAGCAGAAGAAAATAGAGAGAAATAGAGGGAAAAATAGAGAACTTGCGACAGGGAAGTGGCAGACCTGCCACCTCCCTCCGCGCTGGCTTCAGGCGTCGCGGAACTCGGCTTCGAGCTGCTCGCGGCGCGGGGTGGCGGCGAGGTGCAGGATCAGGGTGTCGCGCAGCTCGTGCGCAGGGTGGTTGGCGCGGTGGCTGGCGAACCAGAACACCTCGCTCAATTCTTCGTCTTCGTGCCAGGTAGTCAGCACGCGCTGCTCGTCCGGCACATCTTCATAATTAGTCGCTTCGAGATAGGCATCTTCGATCGCGTCATGCCATTTTTCACAGTCGGTACCCCAGGCCAGCGCATACTTGCAGCCCGCCTCGACCAGCGCGCGGCTGGTTTCCCACATCGTCATCTCGGCCACCTCAGCCTCGGCCACCAGTACTACGCGGAAATGCTGCAAGCCGTCCAGCGGTGGCAAGTCGCTGTCCGGCGTCAGGTGTAAATAGCGTATCGAAGGTTTCTGCATAATCAGGGCCAAGGGGAAGAAGCTGTCAGGACCCGGATTTTAGCAGGATGCAGCGCACCGCGAGCCTAGCCGAAGCGCGCGGCAGGCACACCGGCGACATCGACCCGTACCGCGAATAGTGAACCGGTCAGCGGATAGTCCTGCAACTGCTGCGCCGTATTGCCCTCACGTGCTGAAGTAATGAACAAGGTCTTCAGATCCGGGCCGCCAAGGGTGCACGAGGCCGGATTCATGGCGGGCACCGCAATCGTCTGCAACAGTTCGCCGGCCGGGCTGTAGCGGCACACGCGCGCCCCGCCCCACTGGCCAATCCACACGCAACCTTCACTATCGACCGTCATGCCATCCGGCGCGCCCTCGGCATCGGCAAACTGACGCCATACAGACGGCGCGCCAAGGCTGCCATCTGCGCCCAACGGATACGCATAGGTGCGGCCTTGGAAGCTGTCGGTGTGGTACATGGTGGCGCCGTCGTTGCTGAACGCCGGGCCATTGCAGATATGATAGTCACGCGCCATGCTGTGCAGCGACAAGTCGGTATCAAGGCGGAACAACTGACCCACCGCCTGCGCATAATCGCTATCGTGCATGGAGCCGGCCCAGATGCGGCCGGCGTGATCGGCCTTGGCGTCGTTCAGGCGCAAGCCGCTGCCTTCAGCGAACGGACGATGCAGGTATTCGATGCGCAGTTCCGGCTCCAGCCAGACGCGCGCAATGCCATCCCGCAGACCGGCCATGAAGCCGTCGCCATCGCGGCGCGCAATCAGCCAGCAGATGTAGTCGGGCATGTCCCAGCTACGATGCTGGCCATGGGCAGCGTCGTAGGCATGCAGCTTTTGCCCTTTCAGATCGACAAAATACAGGCGCTGCTGTTCCGCGACCCAGCTTGGGCCCTCGCCCAGTTGCGCGCCCGCCTGCCACAAGCATTCGACTTGATTGCTCATTCCTTGCACCTATCCTGCGTTAAATTGGAAAGCCGCCATCATACTGCGGAAGCGTGCCACGCGGCGACGAAACTGGCGGCATTGGCGGCCAGCGTTTCCAGCGTCACGCCCGGCGAGTACAACTGCCCGCCGATGCCAAACCCGGTGGCGCCAGCGCGGCGCCAGCCGGCCATGTTATCGGGCGTGATGCCGCCCACTGGCCACATTGGCGTACCGGCCGGGATCACCGACAGCATCGCCTTCAGGCCGGCATGGCCGACCATATCGCACGGGAACAGTTTCAGCGCATGCGCGCCTGCCTCCAGCGCGGCAAACGCCTCGGTCGGCGTGGCCACGCCCGGCGCGCAATACATGCCCAGCGCGGCGGCGCGGCGGATCACGGCCGGATTGCAGTTAGGTGATACCAGCAACCGGCCACCGGCGCCGTGCACTGCTTCGACATGGCCCACGGTCAGCATGGTGCCGCCGCCGACCAGCACGCCGCTGCCGAGGCGCTGCTGCAGCGCGATGATGCATTCCAGTGCGCCGGGTCGGTTCAGCGGCACTTCCAGCGCGCGGAAGCCAGCTTCGTACAGCACGCTGCCGACATCGGCGGCTTCGGCCGGCGTCAGCCCGCGCAGGATGGCCACTAAAGGCAGGTCCGGCGCGGCCGCTGCGGTCATCGGGGTGCTAGGGGTCGTAGTCGTCATGCTGGTTCCAAAAATTGAGTGAGGGCCGCGCAGTACACTTGATGCGGATCGAGGACGGTACAACGCAGCCCGAAGTGGGCGGCGGCAGTGGCGTAACGGGTGGCCAGCGCCGGACTGCCGATGACGGTAATAGCATCACCGCGGGCTTGCCCCAGGTGGCGGGCGGCGGCGTCGAATTCGGCGCCGATCAGCAGGCCGCTGACGGTGGCTGCAGCCTGCGCGGCCGGCGCCGCTTTGGCGACGACGCCGGCGCGCACGCGGAACAGGGAATTGGACAGCGGCTCGCGCTGGCCGGCCTGCGTCAGGCCGCGGGTAAAACCGGCGGCGTCGGCGCTGTCGCCGTCCTTGACGATGGCGGCCAGCGTACCGCCGGCCGACAGCATCGCAAACAGTTCGCCCGTCATGTAGGTGGCGATGCGCTGAATCACGCCGTCGCGCAGCAGCACCCATTTGCAGTGGGTACCGGGCAGCACCAGCCAGCCATCGCGATGGCCGAGCGCCACGGCGCCCAGCAACTGAGTCTCTTCGCCACGCATGACATCGACCTCGGCATCGTTGCGGAAGCAGTAGCCGGGCACGATGCGGCAACGCGCCGCCCACGCCGGATCGGCCACCGGCACGGCCCGCGCCGGTAACTGATCCAGCCCGACGGCGCAATCAAGATACGGCACTTCCTGCCAGCCGGAGGCGCTGCCGACCATGCCCGACATCAGCACCGGCACGTCGGGGCCGACGCCCATGGTGTCCAGCAGCGCGGCCAGCGCCGCGCCAAAGCGCTCAGGCGCGCCGACGGCCAGCATGCCTTGGCTGTCTTCGTGTTCGGCCAGTAGCTGGCCTTGTAGGTTGAGCAGATAAGCGCGGCGGTTGCTGGTGCCCCAGTCGATGCCGAGGATGGTGTGCGGGTCAGTGGTCATATGGTTAGCGAGTCTCCTGCAACGATGGTAAGCAAAAGCTGCCATACGATCCAATGAAAAAACTCGCCTGACTAATACCAAAACCATATAGCCGGTGCACTTGCGTTGTCGCAACAGCGGCCCCGGACAGCGCCCGTATAGTGGGCCCTCCCCCCTTAGGAGCCGCCATGGACCGTCCCCTCGTCAGTTCCCCGCGCCAGCAACGGGCGTTTGAAGAACAAGCCCACAAGCTGGGCTTGAAACCGCGCGATCCGTGGGTCGGCGGCTATGTCGATTACGAATGGGACCATTTGCGGCTGGTACTGGAGGCCATGCCGCTGCGCCTGTCTGGCCTGCCGGTGCTGGAATTTGGCTGCAATGTGGGGGCCTCGGCGATCCTGTTTTCCCACTTGGGCGCGCGTGTCAGCGCCACCGACATCTCGGCCGAGTGGGTCAGCCTGGCGCGCCTGAACGCGCAGCGCTACGGCATCGACGACATCGACTTTCGCTGGGTGCCCGATTCGCGCCAGTTGCCGTTTGCCGACGGCCAGTTTCGCCTGATCGCCTGCAACAGCGTGCTCGAATACGTGACGCCGGCCGAACTGCCGGCCGTGCAGCGCGAACTGGACCGGGTGCTGGCGCCGGGCGGCATGCTGCTGCTGACCGGCACCAGCAACCGCCTGTGGCCGCAGGAAGCCCATTCCCACCGCTGGCTGGTCAACTACCTGCCGCGCTACGTCGACCGCCTGTGGGGGCGCCCGCTGCAGCGCGGCATGTGGCCATGGACCGCGCGTCACGGCTTCGGCCCACACTACGACAACCTCGACACGGCCGCCCCGGACAACTTCTTTGCCCGCTCGCGGCGCGGCATGGGCACCGCGCCACGCCAGCTGGCGGCGCTGCTGTGGGTGGCGCGCCGGCTCGGCGTCGGCCCCGGCCTGCTGGCCCAAAACATCTCCTGCCTGCTGCAAAAGCGGCTGCTGCCGGACTAGCCCACGCCCAGCCTTTGGTTTAGTATGGCCGCTTTCCACCGACCGTACGGACCCTGATCATGGCAGCACCCGCCTTCCTCACCCGCAAGCGCGCCATCGGCGCCGCACTGGCCGGCGCGCTGCTGGCGGGACTGGGAGCGTACACGGTGTATGCGGCGGCCGGCCCGGAGCTGCCACCGGCCAGCAGCACGGCGGGCAGCAGCGCCAGCGCCAGCACGGCGGCTAGCCCGGGCGCGGCCGGCAGCAACGGTCAGCACAGCAGCAGCAGCGCCGCACCACGCCAGCGCAGCCGCGAGCAGGCGGCCGCCGCGCTGATGGCGCTGCCGGAACTGCAAGCCTGGTCGGCGCAGCTGGAACGCGCCTCGCACGGCGCTTCGCACGGCGCCCTGATCGAATACGACCCGACGCCACGCCAGCTGCATGGCAAAAGCTACTGGCAATTCAGCTTCGTCGAAAACACGCCGGATGCCGCGCTGCGCTGGGAAAGCTTCCTGGCCTCCACCAGCGACGATGAAATCCTGGTCGAGGACGATGTCAGCGGCGAGTTGCTGACGCTGGAACGCTGGCGGCAGGAGAAGCAGCCCGCCCTGCGCCGCCGCGCCGACAACTAGGCCGCCGGGCCACGCACCCGGCTGGCACACATGACCGATAACAGCGTCACGAGTTGGATTAAGGCTTTAGATTGAAGATTTGTGAT
>JBGSBQ010000305.1:0-5095 GCA_041730475.1 Sphingomonadaceae bacterium | reverse complement strand
GACCATGAGCCACTGTACAACCTGTATCCGGCCGAGCACAGCGAGCACGCCGCCTACGCCAGCTGGATGGCCGAGCGCAATGCCGCGATCGACGCGCGGGTGCACGGCGTCGATGCGCTGATCGCCGACTGCTCCTATACGCGCGACGAATATCCGGCCAAGCAGGGCTGGGGCCACGGCACCTTCGACTCCGCCTTCGCACTGGCGCTGCGCACCGGCGCCAAAGCGCTGTACTGCACCCACCACGAACCGACCCGCAGCGACGACGAACTGGAAACCGTATTCGCCGACGTGATGGCCCGCCATGCCGACCAGCTGAACGGGCTGCAGGTGTTTCTGGCCTACGAAGGCATGCAGGTCGAACTGCGCTAACCGTGTCGAAAGCCTGCCATGAATGAAGTGGATCTGCGACTGGCGTTCTTCAAGAAGCTGCAGACGGTCACCACCAAAATCCACGCCACCAGCAATCTGGACGAGATCATGCTGGACCTCGGCATGGAGTTCTGCGACCTGTTCAACTGCGACCGCTTCACGCTGTACGCAATGGACCATGCCAAGGACTATATCGTCTCCAAGGTGAAGACCGGGCTGACCACCTTCCGTGACCTGAAGCTGGCCGTCAACGCGCAGTCAGTAGCCGGCTATGTGGCGCTGACCCGCAAGACCGTGAATATCACCGACGTATATGACGATGCCGAACTGGCGCGGCTGTCGCCGGAACTGCGCTTCCAGCGCGGCGTCGAACAGCGCACCGGTTACCGCACGCGCCAGATGCTGGTGGCGCCGCTGATCACGGTGCAGTCGAAGGAACTACTGGGCGTGGTCCAGTTCATCAACAATCGGGACGGCGGGCCGTTCTCGGCGATCTGCGTCGACGGCGTCAAGGAATTGTGCGACACGCTGTCGGTGGCCTTCAGCCAGCGCCTGAAACCGCCGCAGCTCGTGCGCACCAAATACGATGGTCTGGTGACGCAGGCAGTGCTGTCGGCGCCGGAACTGGAGCTGGCGACGCGCTCGGCGCGCAAAAAGGATCTCGACATCGAGGATGTGCTGATCGACGAATTCCAGGTCAAGCTGGCGGCCATTGGCCTGTCGCTGGAAAAATACTTCGAAGTGCCATATGAGCACTTCCGGCCCGACCGCATCAAGCCGGTCGAACTGCTGAAAAACCTGAAGCGCCAGTACATCGAGGAATGCGGCTGGCTGCCGCTGGAAGACAGCAAGGATGGCCTGCTGGTGGTGGCGCTGGATCCGGAGCGGGTCCGGCACACGCATATCGTGGACCAGATTTTCCCGCGCGCCAAGCCGCTGTTCCGCGTCACCAGCAACCGCGAATTCCGCCAGATGGTCGATCAGTTCTATGGCGCCGGCGGCGACAGTGGCAGCGTCGGCGAACTGCTGTCCGGCATGGACGACGGCGACGAGGATGGCGAAGGCGGCAGCGAGGTATCGGAAGCGGTCGAGAATGAGCTGGTCAAGCTGCTCAACAAGATCATCGTCGACGCCTACCGGCAAGGCGTGTCCGACATCCACATCGAACCGCTGCCGGGCAAGGGCAAGACCGGGATCCGCTTCCGCAAAGATGGCACGCTGATCCCGTATATCGAAATCCCGGCCAGCTACCGCAGCGCGCTGGTGGCGCGCGTGAAGATCATGTGCGACCTCGATATTTCGGAGCGCCGCAAGCCGCAGGACGGCAAGATCAAGTTCAAGAAATACGGGCCGCTCGACATCGAGCTGCGGGTCGCCACCATCCCTTCGGCCGGCGGCGTGGAAGACATTGTGATGCGCATTCTGGCGGCCGGTGAACCGATCCCGCTCGATAAGCTGGGCGTGCTGCCGTTTAACCTCGACCGCCTGCGCGCCACCATCGAAAAGCCGTATGGCCTGTTCTTCGTATGCGGCCCGACCGGCTCCGGCAAGACCACCACGCTGCACTCGGTGCTGAGCTACCTGAACACGCCGGACACCAAGATCTGGACCGCCGAAGACCCGGTCGAGATTACCCAGAAAGGCTTGCGGCAGGTGCAGGTCAACCGCAAGGCCGGCCTCGATTTTGCCACCGTGATGCGGGCCTTCCTGCGCGCCGATCCAGACATCATCATGGTCGGTGAAATGCGCGACAAGGAAACCGTCGGCATGGGCATCGAAGCATCGCTAACCGGCCATCTGGTGTTCGCCACGCTGCACACCAACAGCGCGCCAGAATCGATCGTGCGCCTGCTCGACATGGGCATGGACCCGTTCAACTTCGCCGATGCCCTGCTCGGCATTCTGGCGCAGCGTCTGGCCAAACGCCTGTGCAGCAGCTGCAAGCAGGCCTACCATCCGAGCGCGGTCGAACTGCAGCTGCTGCTGACCGAATACTGCGAGGAGCTGCTGAACACCCGCAGCTTCCTCGACGACGCCGACGCCGGCCGCGCCGGCGTGCTGGCCGGCTGGCGCCAGCGCTACGCCGACAAGGATGGCCAGTTCACCATGTACCGCGCCGTTGGCTGCGATGAGTGCAACAAGGGCTACCGGGGCCGGGTCGGCCTGCACGAGCTGATGATCGGCAGCGACAAGGTCAAGAAGCTGCTGCAGGAGCACGCGCGGGTGGCGCAGCTGCTGGCGGCGGCGCTGGAAGATGGCATGCTGACGCTGAAGATGGATGGCATAGAAAAAGTTCTGCTGGGCGTCACGGACATCAAAATGGTCCGTGCCGTCTGCATCAAATGAGGGACAAGATCCCTCTGTCGTTGTTTACCCTGGAGATTCCTATGCAAGTTATCCGGCCGCGCACTGGCGCGCTGTTTTTATGCCTATCGTCATGCCTGTTGTGGGCGCCGCTAGCGCTGCACGCCGCGCCCCGCCCCATCAGCGAGATCGATCTGATGCGCTTCCAGTGGCTGGGCGAGGTCCAGCTTTCGTCCGATGGCCGCACTGCCAGCTATGTGCAGCTGAACGTCGACGACAAGAAGGAAGGCTATGAGAGCAGTCTGTGGAGCGTCACGCTGGCCAGCGGCGAACGCCGGCGCCTGACCCAGTCCGGCCGCGATGCGGCGCCGCGCTGGTCGCCGGACGGCAAATATCTGGCCTTCACGCGCCAGCTGGAAAAAGATGGCAAGCCACAGCCACCGCAAATTTGGGTGCTGCCGATGGACGGCGGCGAAGCGGTCCAGCTGACCCGCTTGCCGAAAGGCGCCAGCAACCCGCGCTGGTCGCATGACGGCCGCAGCATCGCCTTCCTCAGCACCAGCAACCCGCAGGACCTGCAGCAAGCCGCGTGCGAAGCGGACGCCAAACGCGACAAGGCCAGCTGCAACCCGCTGCGCGTCTCCGACGTGCAAGTCATCACGCGCGCCGTGTACCGCAGCAACGGCAGCGGCTACAACGACTTCAGCCGCCCCAGCCACATCTGGCGCGTGGCCTTCACGCCGAATGGCCCGGCCGCCGCACCGCAGCAGCTGACGCAGGGCAGCTACAATGAACGCGAGATCGTCTGGTCGGCCGATGACCAGCGCCTGTTCTTCCTGTCCAGCCCCACGCTGGAACCGTACTACGAACGGCCGCGCACCACCGTGTATGCGGTGCCGGCTGGCGGCGGCAACCCGGCCCCGGTGCACCAGGTGGAAGGCAGCGTGAATGGCCTGAGTCTGAGCCCGGACGGCCAGCAGCTGGCATGGTATAGCGTGCGCAACCTGCCGGTGCAGTCGCACACCCGCACCAATCTGTGGGTAGCACCGGTGGCCGGCGGCACGCCGCGCAACCTGACCGTCAAGTATGACTGGGAAAGCGGCGGCGGCAGCGCCGGCGACCAGTCGGCGCCGCGTGCCGGCGGCGAGGTGCTGCCGCTGTGGAGTGCCGATGGCAAGAGCATCACCACGGTGGTGGCCAAGCAGGGCCGCGCCAATCTGGAACGCATCGCCGTGGATGGCAGTGCCATCGAGCCGCTGACCAGCGGCGACCAGACCGTGGTGCGCTATGCGTCGAACGGCCAGCAACTGGTGGCGGTGATCTCCAATCCGACCGAACTGAATGAGCTATACCAGATCGGCGATGGGGCACCGCGCCGCCTGACGCAGGTCAATCAGGCACTGTTCAGCGAACTGGCGCTGACGCCGCCGCAGGACCTGTGGTACACCAGCTTCGATGGCGCCAAAGTGCATGCGCTGGTGCAGACCCCGCCCGGATTCGACCCGAGCAAGAAGTATCCGCTGATCCTGAACATCCACGGCGGCCCGCATGCGGCCTATGGCCACACCTTCTTCCATGAGATGCAGTGGATGGCGGCCAAGGGCTATATCGTGCTGTATCCAAATCCACGTGGCAGCACCACTTATGGCGAAGCATTCGCCAACGTGATCCAGCACCGCTATCCAGGCGACGATTACAAGGACTTGATGGCCGGCGTCGATGAACTGGTCAAGCGCGGCTGGGTCGACACCAAACGCATGGGTGTGACCGGCGGCAGCGGTGGCGGCCTGCTGACCAACTGGGTGATCGGCCATACCGACCGCTTCGCGGCGGCCGTGGCGCAGCGCGACATCGCCAACTGGGCCGACTGGTGGTACACCGCCGACTTCACCTTCTTCCAGGAAGACTGGTTCAAGCACACGCCGTTCGATGATCCGGAAGACTACCGCAAGCGCTCGCCGATCACCTACGTCAAGAACGTCAAGACGCCAACCATGTTCGTGCTCGGCGACGCCGATTCGCGCACCCCGGCCGAAGCGGGCGGCGACCAGATGTTCCGCGCGCTGAAGTACCGCAAGATCCCGACCGCGATGGTGCGCTTCCCGGGCGAATCGCATGAACTGTCGCGCGCTGGCAAACCGTGGCACCGGGTCGAACGCTTGCAGCACATCGTCAACTGGTTCGACATTTACCTGATGGGCAAGACCAGCAACGAGTATGACCTGGTGCCGCCGGCCGCGCCCGATCTGCGCAGCGCACGTTAAGATAAAAAAGAGGCGCTGCGGCGCTAATGCTGTTCAGTTAAAGGGCCGTGGCGTACGCTTTCACCCCAGCACAAGACCTGGGGTCAGACGGGGACGCCGAGTCCCGGCGGGTCTGACCCCGGCTTTGCGTCGGTGGGGTTTGCCAGCCGATCGGC
>JBGSBQ010000304.1:0-5102 GCA_041730475.1 Sphingomonadaceae bacterium | reverse complement strand
CCCCCAAAAAACGCGGGGCCCCCGCCCGGGGGTAAACAAAAACTCATGGCCCCCCCCCCCCCCCCTGGGCCCCCCGCGGGGGGGGCACCCACGGCTAGCTGAGCGCAACGACGCGGCTACAGGCGGGCCGCCAGTTCAGCGCCTTCGCGGATGGCGCGCTTGGCATCCAGCTCCGCGGCCAGCGCGGCGCCGCCGATCTTGTAGAAGCGCGGCGCGCCGGGCGGCGCCGCTTTCAGCTCGGCCTCGGACGGCATCAGCTCGGTCAGGCTATCCTGCCCCGCACACACCACCACATGATCGACCGCCAGCAGGCGCTGTTCACCGGCGATCGTGACATGCAGGCCCTGATCGTCGATGCGGTCATACTGCACCCCGCCCAGCATCACCACGCCATTGCGCGCCAACACGGCGCGGTGTACCCAGCCCGAAGTCTTGCCCAGCCCCGCCCCCAGTTTCGACGTCTTGCGCTGCAACAGGTACAGCTGGCGCACCGGCTCCGGCGCCGACGGTCCGACCAGACCACCGGCCGCATCGCCCTGCATATCCACGCCCCACTCCCGGGCCCAGACATCCAGCGCCAGCGGCAGCGGGTGTCGGGTATCGTGCAGCAGGTACTCGCCCACGTCAAAACCGATGCCGCCGGCACCGATGATGGCGACCCGCTTGCCGACCGCCACCTTGCGCTGCAAGACATCAAGATAGGACAGCACCTTGGGATGCTCGATACCGTCGATCGGCGGCTTGCGCACCTGAATGCCGGTCGCCACCACAATATCGTCATAGCCCGCCGCCAGCAGCTGTTCACGCGTGACGCGCTGGTTCAGCTGTAGCTTGACCCCGGTCAGCTCCAGCTTGCGGCCGAAGTAGCGGATGGTCTCAGCAAATTCTTCCTTGCCCGGAATCTGCATGGCGATCTTGAACTGGCCGCCGATGCTGTCGCTGGCGTCATACAGCGTAACGTCATGGCCGCATTCGGCCGCCACCGTGGCCGCCGACAGGCCGGCCGGCCCGGCCCCCACCACCGCTACCCGGCGCACGCTAGGCGCTTTGCGGAATACCAGTTCAGTCTCATGGCAGGCGCGCGGGTTGACCAGACAGCTGGCGCGCTTATTCGCAAAGGTATGATCGAGACAGGCCTGATTGCAGCCGATGCAGGTATTGATCTCATCGGCGCGGTCGCCGGCGGCCTTGTTGACGAATTCCGGATCGGCCAGGAAGGGCCGCGCCATCGAAATCATGTCGGCATCGCCCTGCTGCAGGATGCGTTCCGCTTCGGCCGGCATGTTGATGCGGTTCGAGGCCACCACCGGAATCGACACCGCGCGCCGCAGCCGCCCGGCCAGACTGGCAAACGCGGCCCGTGGCACCGAGGTGACAATGGTCGGCACGCGCGCCTCGTGCCAGCCAAAGCCGGTGTTCAGGATGGTGGCGCCGGCCTGCTGCAAGGCCTTGGCCACCGCCACCACGTCGTCCCAGGTATTGCCGCCATCGACCAGATCGAGCAGCGAATGGCGGTACATGATGATGAAGTCCGGCCCCACGGCGGCGCGGATTGCCTTGACGATGTCCACCGACAGCCGCATGCGGTTCTCTATGCTGCCACCCCAGCGGTCGGTACGCAAATTGGTACGGGCGCACAGGAACTGGTTCAGCAGATAGCCTTCGCTGCCCATTACCTCGACGCCGTCATAGCCGGCCTGGCGCGCCAGCGTGGCGCAGCGGGCGTAGTCGGCAATGGTCGACAGGATCCCGGCTTCGGTCAGCGCGCGCGGCTTGAACGGCGAGATCGGCGACTTCAGGTCCGAGGCCGATACCACGAACGGCTGGTAGCCATAGCGGCCCGCGTGCAGGATCTGCATGACGATCTTGCCGCCCTCCTCGTGCACCGCGTTGGTGACGCGCCGGTGGTTGATCACGTCGCCCTTGAAATTCAGCGTGCCGCCGAACGGCAGCAGCCAGCCGGAGCGGTTCGGCGAGATGCCGCCGGTGACGATCAGCCCGACCCCGCCCCGTGCGCGCTCACGGTAGAACGCTGCCAGCTTGCCGTAATGGTAAAAGCGGTCTTCCATCCCGGTGTGCATCGATCCCATCATCACGCGGTTGCGCAAGGTGGTGAAGCCCAGATCCAGGGGGGCCAGCAAGTGGGGGTAGCGTATCGAGGTCATTGTCGTTATTGGAATGTTGACGGAGTGCCCGCATTAAAACCCAAATTACTAGATCCGGGGTTCTAAAGTCCCGGCCCCGCGTCCCGCCAATTTTGTAACGGAACCGAAGCGCTCTTGTATTCTGCCACCCTTTCCCTTACGCTGGCCGCATGATGCGATTCCTCCTGTTATTGTTGATCGGTGTGACCGCCCCGGTCATGGCGCAAGCACCCAAGCTGGATTTGCCCAAGCTGGAGGTGTCGGTCAATCGGGTCGAACTCGATACGCTGCACATGTTTGAGGTGAATGCCACCGGCACGGTGGCGGCGCCGCCGGCCACGGTGTGGCGCATCCTGACCACGTATGAGCGCATGAGTGAATTTGTGCCCGACATGGAGTCGTGCAAGGTGCTGTCGCGCAATGGCAATGAAGTCATCATCGAACAGTTTGGGGTGGCGCGCTTCCTGTTCGTGTCGAAGTCCATCCACCTGATCGTGCGCGCCACCGAGCAGCCGATGACGGCGATCGATATCGCCCTGATCTCGGGCGACATGAAGCACTATGAATCGCACTGGGAGCTGGTGCCGGTGCCGGAAACGGGCGGCACCAAGGTGGTCTACAGCGGCCGTTTGATCCCGAATTTCTACGTGCCGGGACTGGTCGGCGCCAAGATCATCCGCCACGATATCGAACGCATGATGGGCGCCGTACTGACCCGCCTCGACAGCAAGCGCGACTAAAGAAGATTAGCTGAGCTGGGTGTCGCGGTCGCGCAGTTCGGCGAAGCCTTCCAGATTACCCACCTTGACCAGCACCGGATTCAGGCTCAGCTTGGCCTGCATGGCGCGCCAGGCAAACTGCCACTCGCGTTCCGGCGCTTCGTGCGCCGTCTTGGTGAAGGCGGCGCCGAGCGCAGCACGTACACCGTACTCGACGGCGCCATCGATGCCAGCCCAGCTGGGCAATGCGCGCTGCACGGCGCGGTGCATGCGTTCGCCGAATTCTTCCGTGTTATGGATGATCAAGCAGGTATCGGCATTGAACAGGTCGAACAGCTTGCGGTCCCACGCCTGCGAGAAACTCAGCGTCAGGCAGCTGGCGGCCGGGCGCAGGATGAACTGGCCTTCCTTCAACGACAGTTCCAGGTCTTCGCGGACGCCGTAGCGGTACAGGGTGGGGGGACGTTGGTAGTCATGCATGATCAAACTCTTATCATTTATTGGGGGTGGCGCACATGGCGGTGCGAGCGCATCGCCGACGAGGCGATGAAGATCTCCCGCAGCAGGTAAACAAAGCTGCCAATCAGACTCAGCATCGCGAGCACGAACATGCCGGCCACGTACTTGTCGAGCGGCAGGTTGGTCACGTCGCCCAGGAACAGCATCGCAATGATCAGGCACACCAGCAGCCCGCAGGCGGTGGACGAGGCAATCGACACATTGATCAGGTGCGAACGGCGGTACAGGATGTCGAGCTCATTCAGGTAGGCATCGCTGTAACCGATGTCGAGCCGGTCCTCCAGCACGCGCGAGCGGTCAATAATGCGCGCCAGACGATTGGTCAGCACGGTCAGGTTGGTGCAGACGCCGGTCAACAGGAACACCGGCGCAATGGCCAGCTGAATGATATGGCCGACGTCGCCGATCTGGATATTCATGAATGCAGGAGTAGGCAATGTGTAATTCGATCTTCAGGCGTTAGTGTAGCAGCCCGGCACGCCGGGCCGCCGCTTATTCAAAATGGCGCAGGCGCTTGAACTGCTCGGTGGCTGCCACCAGCGCGCGGGCGATGCCTTTTTCCAGCGCGCCGTGGCCGGCGTCCGGGATCATCTTCAACAACGCGCCGGGCCAGGCCTGCTGCAGGCGGTGGGCCGACAGCGGCGGGCAGATCACGTCATAACGACCCTGCACGATGACGGCCGGCAGATGGGCGATGCGGCCGATGTCGCGCACCAGCTGGTCGTCCTCGAAAAAGCCGAGGTGGGCCATGTAATGCGATTCGAGCCGGCCGACGCCGAGATCCAGCGCATCACACGGCGCGTCGTCCGGCTGCGGCAGCAGGAATACGCGTCGGCCCTCATAGCGGCTCCATGCGCGCACTGCCGGCAGGTGCACGGCCGGGTCCGGGTCCATGATGCGCTGCACATAGGCTTGCAGCAGATTGCCCCGTTCCGCAGGCGGGATAGGCGCCACGAATTCATCGTACAGCTCGGGGTAAAACCATCGTACGCCGTCGATGAACCAGTCAATTTCCGGCTGCGTGCACAGGAAAATGCCGCGCAACACGAAGCCGAGGCAGCGCTCGGGATGCGCTTCACCGTAGGCCAGCGCCAGCGTCGAGCCCCACGAACCGCCGAACACCAGCCACTGCTCGATGCCGAACAGCACCCGCAGGCGCTCGATATCGGCCACCAGTAACTGGGTAGTATTCTGGCGGCACTCGCCGACCGGCAGCGACTTGCCGGCGCCGCGCTGGTCGAACAGGATCACGCGGTAATAGGCCGGGTCGAAGAAGCGGCGATGCTGCGGCGACAGGCCGGCGCCCGGGCCGCCGTGCAGGAAGATCACCGGCACGCCGTGCGGGTTGCCGACTTCTTCCCAGTACAGCGTGTGCAGTGCGTCGACCGCCAGGAAACCATGGCGGTTCGGAACGATGGGCGGGAACAAAGCAGAGGAAGCGTCGTGCATGGCAATCTCGGGGAAATGGATGGGCACGATTGTACATGGGGCGCTGGGCGAAACCCAGCGGCGTCACGCGGGGGGCAGACGGGGACGCCGAGTCCCGGGGTTTGCACTGGAAGTTAAAGTGCAGTAGCGTGCGCTTGCACCCCAAGACAAGACCTGGGGTGAGCCCCCGCGGGGGGGGCCCCCGCGTTTCGTGGGGGGGGGTTGGCCGCCGCCCCGCGCCCAAACGTTACGGGCTTTGGGGGGGGCCCCCGGATTTGGACGTGGGGGTTAA
>JBGSBQ010000303.1:0-5115 GCA_041730475.1 Sphingomonadaceae bacterium | reverse complement strand
GCTGCGATCGAGAGACCCGTCATCGCCAGGAATCTCCGACGGGTGGGCGTCGAGTTGTACGACACGGCATGAACCATCCCATCATTGATGTAGTGATCCCTACAGTAAGAAGTATTGCATGATCGTGGGCGAGGGAGGAGTCGATATGCCCACCAACAGGTCGGGTTCGCACCCGCAGCGCCGCACGCGCGCCAACGGCGACGCTTCTCGCCGACGCATCCTCGACGCGGCGACTGCCGTGGCCACCGAGCGTGGGTACGACGCGACCAGCATCTCGGCGGTCAGTGAGCTCAGCGGTCTACCGCCGACATCGATTTACTGGCACTTCGCCGACAAAGACGATCTCATCGCCGCGGTGATCGACCGCAGCTTCGAGGAGTGGTCGAAGGCTCTCCGTCTGCCGACTACGGGCAGCGCCGGTGAGCGCGCGCGCGAAATCGGCACGCAGGTCGCCAGAGCGCTGCAGGAAACTCCCGACTTCTTGAGGTTGGGGTTGAAGCTCGCCCTGGATCGTCGGCCGGTGGAGCTGCAGGCCAAGACAAAGTTCCTAGGCAGGTTTTCCACGGTCTGGCCTTCCGGGGTTTTCTTCTGCATCAGCACCAGGTAGGTGTAAATGCGGCGCGCCGTGTTGTTAATGCTGAGCAGGGCGCGGAATTCGGAGTCGCGCTGGATCTTTTGCGCCAGATGGCGCAGCATCTGGTTGGCCACCGACGGCGAGTGCGAAAACAGGCGCAGCGCTACCGGCGCCGGCAGAAAGGCCACCAGCACGTCGCTCATGGCAATCACCGAGGCCGAACGGGTCGAGTTGTTGATCAGTGCAATTTCGCCGAAGAAGTCGCCCGGCGCCAGCATGCGTAGGCCGATGGCGCGGCCGTCTTCGGTCACGTCGATGACCTGTAACTGGCCCGACAGCAGGAACAGCAAGCCGTCGCCACTGCCGCCCTTGTGCAGCACCACCTCGCGTTTGGTGTAGTGACGGAAGCGCAACTCGGTCTTCAGCGTAATGATTTCCTCGTCCGACAGGTCGGCCAGCAGGGGGATCTTGCGCAGGTGTACCTGTATTTGGCGCTCTTCGGGCGCCGCTGCGGCTACGCCGGTCTCTGCCTCGGGGGCGGGCGACGGCGGCGCGGTGTCGGGATGTGCATTCATGGGGCGATTGTAACTGCTCGGCGGACTTGCCACCTCAAATGGAGACGTAGAGCAGTGCAATCAATCCCGCACTGGCCAGTCCGGCAGCATTCGCTACCAGGTCGCGCCAGCTGAAAGCGCGGTCCGGTACCAGGTCTTGCAGGCATTCGATGGCCCAGCTCAGTACCAGTAGCACCAGCAGCACACCGGCACCCGCCAGCCGGTTCGGCGCCAGCGGCAGCGCCAGCAGACCCAGCAGGCCGAAGCCGGCGAAATGCAGCAACTTGTCATTCGGTAAAGAGGCGGGCAACCAGCGGTTGGGCAACAGACAGCCCACCAGCAGCGCCGCGCCCAGCGCGATTACTAAACTCCATTGCAACATTCCTGCTCCGTTTCCTGCCGTGCTATAGCCCCTGCCACTGCCAGCTCATCTGTAATTGGCGGTCATTGTACTGAAAGATCGGGATATTTTCCCGATTCCGTACCTGACGCGCTTCCAGTTGTAGCGCTTGATTGCGGGTCAGCTGCCAGGTGGCGGTGGCGCGCAGCACATGGGTGGCCTGGTCGCGCACGGTGTTGATGAAGCCGGGCGAGTAGGCGCTGCTACCACGCCAGCCCTGGCGGCTATAGGCCAGTTCACCGCTGACTTCACCCCACAGGCGGCGCCGCCACTGCACTGTCGCCAGCCAGCCGCGGCGGTCACCGCCGGGGCGCTCGGCCAGCGCATGGTCGTCCATGTAGCCGAGGCTGGCGCTGGCATTGTCGTCTTCGCGGCGGTAGTTGAACTGGCCGCGCAGCTCGGCTGTGTTGGCATTGAAGTTGCTCAGAGTCAGGTATTCGACGTGGGTCACGCCGGTGGACAGGCTGAACTGCATGCTGCCCGGCAGTGGCAGCGGTGGGCCGATGCGGGCCTGCAACTGGGTCTGGCGCTGGTACAACTGGGTGCCCAGCGTGATCAGGCCGAGGTTGGCGCTGCCATGCAGCGTCCAGTGGCCAAAGCGCCATGGCGTGTCGAGCCCCATGAACAGCGAGGCCGAGTTGTACTGGCCCAGCCGGTCATAGCGGCGCGACTGGAATTGCACATAGCCGTTGGTGCCGTTGGCGGTCAGGTCGCGCAGATAGTCGGCCAGCACCAGTGTGTACTGGTCATGCTTGGGGCGGAAGTCATCGGTCAGCGGCAATTCGACGGCCACGCCGGCCGCATTGGCCGTGTACGAGTTGACGCTGGCGCCTTGGTTGACGTTCTGGTCGATGCCGCGCCCGACACTGAGCGACGCTTGCGCATACGGGCGCCACTGGGTGCAGCCGCTGGCGCGGGCATCGCCGATCAGTTCAATGATCCCCGGTGGCGGCTGGAAGCGCTGCTGGATGGTGGCGAACAGTTTTTCGGCCTCTTCGGCGTGGCCCAGCGAGCACTGGATCAGCGCCAGGTCGAGCCAGGCACCGGCGTGCAGCGGCTCCTGCGCGATCACGCGCATCAGGGTTTCGCTGGCGTCGGTCTTGCGGCCTTCGGAAATCGACTGCAGCGCCTGCCGGTACAACAGCTGGCTCTCGTCGATCTCTTCGGCATGGAGCGGGGCCAGCGTGCCGGCCAGCAAGGTCCAGGCCCAGGCCGCCGCGCGCCGCGTGAAAACAGCAGGCATCAAAGACGGGTCTCCGCGACAGTGGCCGCCAGGGCCGGGGATACTGCGGTGGTACTCATAGCGACTTCAAATGTATAAAGGGTAGTGGGCTTTTCCTTGCCCCGCAATAAACGTTCGCCCAGCCGCAAGAAATGGTGACGGCGCGCCCGTGCCACGGTGCCCGCACCGATGATCACATCATGCGGGAAATCGCGCGCCGCCTGCTCCAGCCGCGAGGCGGTATTCACGCTGTCGCCGACGGCCGTATAGATGCTGCGGAAGGCAGTGCCGAAGTCGCCGGCCATCGCCAGCCCGCTCTCGATACCGATCCGCACCCGCAGCGGCGGCCGGCCGCGGGCTTGCTGGGCCTGACTCAGTTCCTGCACGCGCCGCACAATAGCACGGGCGGCGTCCAACGCCAAATCGGCATGTTGTAAATTTGGTAACGGCGCACCCCAGAACGCGACCAGCCCGTCGCCCGTGTATTTATCGAGCGTGCCATGGGCCTCGATCACGGGGCCGGTCAGGCATTCGAGGAAGTCGCGCGTCAGCTTGGCGGCCTCGTCGACGGGCAGCGCTTCGACCTGGGTGGTGTAACCCTCCATGTCGGCAATCAGCGTGGTGACGTCGAGTTGGCGCGGCGCCAGTGGATCCTGCAGGTCGCTGCGCAACAGCTCGGCCACCACGGCCGGCGCCACATATTGGCGCAGCGTGTCGAGCAGGTGGCGCGAACGGTGCTGGGCTTGCTGCCACTGGTAGGGCACGGCAAACGCCAGCAGGAATAGCAGCGAGGCCAGCGGCGCGGTCGGCGAGAAGTCGGGGTCGTGCGGGCACAGCACATAGGCCAGCAGCAGCCACAGCACGCCGGCGCCGGCCAGTACCAGCCCATTGCGCGCGGCCGACAGCTTGGGCAGCGTGACGCTGGCCAGCAGCGCGGCCAGCGCCGCATAGGCGCTGGCGATCCAGCGCCCCGGCCAGGGCGCCGGCGCGGTGCCGTCGCGCCGGTCAAGCAGCGTCGACAGCATGGCGGCCTGCACGCCGAGCCCGGGGCGGCTGGCCGCCAGGGGCGTGGTGACGCGGTCGGCCAGCGTCATGGCCGACGACCCGACCAGCACCAGCCGGTTGCTGGCGCTGGCCGGGTCGATGCGGCGGCGGGCGATATCGGCGGCACTGACCACGGTGTAGGCGCTCCAGTCGCGCCGGAATGCCACCCGCGCGGCGGCCGAGTCGCCGTCGGCCGGCAGTTGCAGGCCGCCACCGCAGCAATTGACCAGCGCCAGACTCAGCGCCGGGTAGACTTGTTCGCCGTAGCGGCTCAGCAGCGGCAAACGCCGCAGCGCACCATCCGGATCGGGCAGGAACCCGATGTTGCCGATGCGGGCCGCCGCCTGTGCCAGTGCCGCATGGTTGGCCAGGTAGCCGGTGGCCGGCAGTGCCGGTCCGCTGGCGCGCACGGCGCCACCCAGCACGCCTTCGCGCAGTGCTTCGGGGCGGGTCTGGCTATAGTCGAGTGCTTGCGCCAGCACCAATGGGGCATGGGCGGCCAGTAGCGCGAGCCGGGTGTCGTCGGCTGCCGTGCCCGCTTTCGTCAGCAGGATGTCGAGCGCCACGCCACGGGCCTGGTAATCGGTCAGCAGGATTTCGACCACGTCGGCCAGGCGGCCGCTACTCCACGGCCACGGGCCCAGCTCGGCCAGGCTGGCCTCGTCGATGTCGACCACCAGGATGCGCCGTTCTTCGGCGCTGCTCACTTGTAGCTGCACATAGCGGTCGCGCAGCCATTCCTCGGCCAGCCAGCTGCGGCCGGGCGGCGTCAGCCATTGGGCGCCGACCGTGATCAGCACGGCCAGCAGCGGCAACAGCCAGCGTAGCGGACGCGACAGGGAAAGTGGCCGGGAGGCCGGAGCAGGGGTCATCAAGGGCGTACAGCGGCCAGGCAGGGAGGTAGGAAATTAACAGAGTACAACACGTTGCAGGGCCGGGCAAATGCTTTTGCTACAAAGTGTAACGGTTGTAAAGCTAGGAAGTGCTTGCAGTAAAATGTGATGATCATCACGGAAATAGTCGGTCAGGCGCGGATAATCCAGCTTGTACCAAGGAGAAATATGATGCGTAAAATTTTGTTCATGGCCGGCACCCTGCTGCTGGCGCACGCTGCCCACGCCGGCCAGGCGGGGAAAGTCATATTTGTCGCCGGCAACGCCAAAATTGCCACCGCCCCGGCCGCCCTCGATGCGGCCGTCAACGTAAAATAAACCATGAAAAAAATAAATTTAAACAACACAAAAGACTATCCAGTATATTTTAAAACTGAAACTTTCGCTGCAATTGAAATGGCCAAGCGCGCGGGCTACACCGCCGTGAT
>JBGSBQ010000302.1:0-5118 GCA_041730475.1 Sphingomonadaceae bacterium | reverse complement strand
GAAAAATATGAGCGATTGGCAGACCTGACCCCGGTTTTTCCTTCGGGGTACAATTTGCTTTTGTTTGATAGACTGATCATGACTCAACGTTTAGTGCTGGCCTCGAATAACGCGGGCAAGTTGAAAGAATTTAACGAATTGCTGTCGACCGTGGGCTTTTCGGTGCATCCGCAGGGCGAGTTCGATGTGCCGGAGGCGGAGGAACCGTTTCATACCTTTGTCGAGAATGCGCTGGCGAAGGCGCGCCATGCTGCACGCTTGACCGGGCTGCCGGCGCTGGCCGATGATTCGGGCGTCTGCGTGAATGCGCTCGGCGGCGCGCCCGGCGTGTATTCGGCACGCTTTGCCGGGGAGCCGAAATCGGATGCGCGTAACAACGAGAAGATGGTGGCGGAGCTGGCCAAGCATGCCGATAAGTCGGCCTACTATTACTGCGTGCTGGTGTTCGTGCGCCATGCCGATGATCCGCAACCGGTCATCGCTGATGGCCGCTGGAATGGCGAGATGATCGCGACCCCGCGCGGCGAGGGCGGCTTTGGCTATGATCCGTATTTCTATATTCCGGCGCTGGGCAAGTGTGCGGCGGAACTGAGCAAGGATGAGAAGAACGCCTTGTCGCATCGCGGCCAGGCATTGCGTGCATTGGTCGAGAAACTGAAATGATCCCGATTAAACTGGTGCGCCCCGGCGCCAAGCCTTCCGGCCCGGCCAATCCGGCCGATGCCGCCGACCAGGCCGCGCAACTCGGTGATGTGGCCGGCGCGGCGCTGAAGTATCTGCAGGCCGGTGCGCTGAACCTGCAGGCGCTGCCGCCGCTGTCGCTCTACATTCATTTTCCGTGGTGCGTGAAGAAGTGCCCTTATTGCGACTTCAATTCGCACGAGGCCAAGAACGGCGGCGCTTTCCCCGAGCAGGAGTATCTGGATGCGCTGCGTGCCGATCTGGAAATGGCGCTGCCGCTGATCTGGGGCCGTAAGATTTATACGATCTTCATCGGCGGCGGCACCCCCAGCCTGATGTCGGCGGCGGGTCTGGACCGGCTGTTGTCGGACCTGCGCACGCTGCTGCCGCTGGATGGCGATGTCGAGATTACGATGGAGGCCAATCCGGGCACCTTCGAGGCCGAGAAGTTCAAGTCGTACCGCGCCAGCGGCATCAACCGCCTGTCGATCGGTATCCAGAGCTTCAATGAGCGCCATCTGAAGGCGCTGGGCCGTATCCATGACGGCGATGAGGCGCGCCGCGCGGTCGATATCGCGCTGGCCAACTTCGATAACTTCAATCTGGATCTGATGTACGCGCTGCCGTCGCAAACGCTGGATGAGGCGCGCACCGATCTGGAAACGGCGATGGCCTTCAAGCCGCCGCACCTGTCGCTGTACCACCTGACGATGGAGCCGAACACGCTGTTCGCCAAGTATCCGCCGGTGCTGCCGGACGACGATGCCAGCGCGGATATGCAGGACCTGATCGCAGAACTGACGGCGCAGCGGGGCTATGGCCAGTATGAGGTGTCGGCCTATGCGCAGCCCGGCCATCAGGCCCGCCATAACCTGAATTATTGGGAGTTCGGCGATTACCTGGGCATCGGCGCGGGCGCCCATTCCAAGCTGTCGTTCCCGCACCGTATCCTGCGTCAGGCGCGTTACAAGCAGCCGAAGGCGTACATGGAGCAGGTGCACCTCGGTGCGCCGGTGCAGGAAGAGTACGAAATCTCACGCGAGGATATGGGCTTTGAGTTCATGCTCAACACGCTGCGCCTGCACGGCGGCTTTGCGCCGACGCTGTTCAGCGAGCGCACCGGGCTGGCACTGAACCAGATCGAGCAGCAGCTCAATGCGGCCGAGGCCAAGGGCCTGCTGTACCGCGACCATCTGGTGATCCGTCCGACCGAGCTGGGACAGCGCTTCCTGAATGATCTGCAGCAGATGTTCCTGAGTGCGGACTAAACGCCCAACAGGCGCTGGCCGGCGACGGCCACGCCATGTCGGGGCGGCCGTTCCGCCAGCCGTGACGCCATGTCATGGCCCAGCCGGAACGAGGGCACCACGTCGGCCAGCCGGCTGGCTTCGTCCTACAAGCTGGCGGCGCCCGTCGCGGCCGGTTCGACCAGCGCGGCATTCCGCTGCGTGGCATGGTCCAGCCGGATGATCGCTGCGCTGACTTGCTCGATTCCGCTGCTCTCCTCATTGCTGGCGCTGGCGATCTGGCTGATTCCACTGGTCACGGCCTGACGTCGATGACGCCCATGGTGTCGACCACTTGCCTGACGATGGCGCATTTTGCGGTGCGGACGCAGTTCAGAAGTCACTGGCCTGTTTTAAATCCGGTTTTTCGCACCAGCGTGACAAGGCTTCGGCCATGCGCTCGCTCTCGCCGATGGCGCGCTGCCAGTCGCGCGCGCGGCCAGCATGATCTTGTCCGTAGACCTTGAAGTCGCCGCGGTCGGGTAGCTTGCCATGCGGTAGTGTTGCGAGAAATTCCCGCGATGGCGACACGAGTATTACGTTGTCGAGTGCAGCATCACGAGCGCGTCGCCACGGCATCGATTTATCCAGCCAGCCGGGCACGATATGGTCGGTGAAGTGCGGGTACAGCACCAGACCGGGATCGCGCTGGTAGGGCAGGTGCAGGTGATAGTCGATCAGGCCCCCGTCCCAGTAGGCGCCGGCCGGTGCGCCAGCGATGCCGGTGACCGCTTCCAATACCAGGGGGATCGAGCCTGAGGCCAGCAGCACGTCGCGCAGGTTGGCGGCGGACAGGGCGGCGAAGTGGCTGGTGAAGGCGTCGAACTCGGTTTGCAGCCAGCCGTTGTCGTCGCGCTGGTCGTGGAATACCACGCGTTCCATCGACCCGGCCAGGTGGCGGCGAGCGACTGCGTTACTCAGCGCGGCGCGGATAAAGCCCGCCATCTCGCGCCAGCGCACGCCCATGGTCTGGCCCAGCGGACCGGTGCCGCGTACCGTCAGCACCGACAGCCGGTAGTCCGGATGGCTGAGTGCTTCGGCGGCGCGGCCGTCCAGTAATTCATCGAGCAGCGCGCGGCAGGTGCGGCTGACGTAGGCCGCATCGACCTTGGCCGGATAGCGCTGGCCGGCATACAGGCGTGCCAGCCGCCGGTGCGCGGCGACCGGATCGGCAAATGTCGACGCGGCCATGCGCCATGAGCCGATCGACGCGCCGATCAGGCGACGCTGGCGCGGCGCCTGTTGCAGCCAGTCGCCGAACAGCCAGCAATCGAGGCCATGCAGGATCAGTCCTTTGGGACCGCCGGCCGCCGCCGGGATCATGGCGACATCGGCCGCCTGCAGGCCTTCGCTGGCGATGTGCTGGCGGGCGCGCGCGCCGAGCCGTATGGTGATCGGTGAGGCCATGCTTATTTCAGTCCTCCCCCGAGGGCGCGATACAGGTCGATGGCGCTGGTGGTGCGCAGCAGGCGGGCCTGGATCAGCGCCTGCTGGGCGCTGAACAGTTCACGCTGCGCATCGAGCACCTCCAGTGTGCTGGCCACGCCATTGTCAAAGCGTAGTTGCGACAGTGACAGGCGGTCGGCCTGCGCTGCCTGCACCGCACGCTGGGCCGCCACCTGTTCGCCCAGATAGTCGCGCGCGGCCAGCGCATCGGCCACTTCGCGGAACGCGGTCTGGATGGTTTTTTCGTAGTCAGTCACGGCGATGTTCTTGCGCACTTCGGCCAGCGACAGATTGGCGCGGTTGCGGCCCGCATCAAAAATCGGCAGTGCCAGTTGCGGCACGAACGACCAGCTGCCGGAGCCGGCGTCAAACAGACCACCCAGCGACGGGCTGCTGCTGCCGACGGCGGCCGTCAGGCTGATACGCGGGAAGAAGGCGGCGCGGGCGGCGCCGATATTGGCGTTGGCCGCCAGCAGCCGCTGCTCGGCGGCGCGGATGTCGGGCCGTCTTGTCAGCAGGTCCGAGGGCAGACCTTCCGGCAGCGCGCTCATGGCGTCGATCTGGGCATCGCTGGCGAGGGCCCCAGTGGCGACGCCGGTGGCGGGCTGGCCGACCAGCAGCGTCAGTGCGTTCTCGGCCTGCGCGCGCTGACGCGCCAGTGCCAGCGCGGCAGCACGCGCCGTTTCCATCAGCGTTTCATTGGCGCGCAGATCGAGCCGCGAGGAGGCGCCGACTTCGGCGCGTTGCTGCGTCAACTGATAGGTGCGGGCGCGTGCCGCGTAGGTCTGCTGCGCCAGCGCGTATTGTTCGGCATAGGCGCGTTCCGTGAAGTAGGCCTGTGCAACCTGTGCTACCAGCGCGATTTGCGCAGCCTGACGCGCTTCCTCGGTGGCGAGGTAGGATGCCAGCGCGGCGTCATTCAGGCTCTTTACGCGGCCGAAGAAATCCAGCTCGAAAGCAGAAATCGACAGCCCCGCGTCGTAGCGTTTGCCGATCGTGCTCTGGCCGCCGGAGGACAGGAAGGCCGGTGTCTTGGCCTTGGTGGCGCTGACGCTGGCGTTCACGTTCGGCAGACGGTCGGCCGACTGGATGTTGTACTGGGCCCGTGCTTCTTCCATGCGCAGCACGGCGTTGCGCAGGTCGCGGTTGTGGTCCAGCGCAGCGCCGATCAGCTGTTGCAGGCGCGGGTCGCTGAAGTAGTCGCGCCAGCCGGTATCGACGGCAGCGCTGGCCGGCGCTGCCATGCTGGCGCTGCCTGTACGGTTACCGGGATTGGCGGAGAAGCTGGTGGCTACCGGTGCCGCCGGGCGCTGGTAAGTCGGCGCCAGCGAGCAGGCCGACAGCAGGGTGGCGCCGATCAGGGCGGCCAGCGTAGCCGGCTTAGTCATAGGTTTCATGCTTTTTATCGTCCATTTCATGCGCGGCGAATTTGCGTTGACGCTCGCTGCCTTTGAAGATCCTGCGCACCACCACGAAGAACACCGGCACCAGGAACACGGCCAGCACGGTGGCGGTGATCATGCCGCCCATCACGCCGGTACCGATGGCGCGCTGGCTGGCAGAACCGGCGCCGGTGGCGATCACCAGCGGCAGCACGCCGAGGATGAAGGCCAGCGAAGTCATGATGATGGGGCGGAAGCGCAGATGCACCGCCTCCAGCGTGGCTTAGCTCAGGCCTTTGCCTTGCGCCTGCTATGCAGAAGCG
>JBGSBQ010000301.1:0-5141 GCA_041730475.1 Sphingomonadaceae bacterium | reverse complement strand
CCGCAGTATGCCGGCCGCCTGCTTCAGCTGGCTCGATAGCTGCTTCAGCTGTTGCAGCACGGACTTGGCGCTCATGCCGCCATAGAGCAGCAGCATGCGGCGCAGCGCCTCGATCTGTTCCTTGATTTCGGCCACACGTTGCCGCGCCAGCGCCTTCTGGTCGGGGCCGCTGTACAGGATGCCAACGGCTTTGCTGGCGCTGCCAGTCAGCGGGCTGTAGTTGGGGCGATAGCTGGAAATAGAGAACATGATGGACGCACTCGTCAATGAATTGGCCTGCTCTACTGGAACAGGCGACCCTGCCGGCGCAGGACTTAAGAACGCCGGTGCTATGATGTCACTATGGATATATTTCTTGCTATTGAAGCTTTCGTGAGTGTGGCGGAAACGCAGAACTTTGCCGAAACGGCGCGCCGCATGCGCCTGTCAAAGTCGGTGATTACCACCCGCATCCAGCAATTGGAGGAATTTGTCGGCACGCCGCTGTTCCACCGCAACACGCGTAATGTGCAATTGTCCGAGGTGGGACAGGCCTTCGTGCATGAATGCGCGGAGCTGGTGCAGCGCACCGACCAACTGGTCGACCAGATGCGCGGCCACCAGGGGGCGGTGGCAGGGCGCTTGCGGATCCACGCCTTGCCGGGCTTTGTGCTGGGCCGCATGGGCGCTTATCTGCGCGAGTTCCAGGCCCAGTATCCGGCCATTCTGCTGGACCTGGTGGTCAACGATGCCGTGGTCGATCCGGTCAAGGCCGGCGTCGATTGTGCGCTGCAGATCTTTGAACCGAGCTCCGACGAACTGATCGGACGCGAGGTATTCAGCGTGCGGCGCGTGTTCTGCGCCTCGCCCGATTACCTGCAGCGGCATGGCATCCCGCAGACGCCGCGCGACCTGTATGAGCATACGCTAGGCCTGTATTCCGGTTATCCGACCCGTGACCGCTGGATTTTTGACGGCCCCAACGAGCAGGTCGCGCTCGACCTGAAGCCGGCGCTGCGCTCGAACAGTGTGCACCTGCTGAAGGAATATGCGTGCGAGCACGCCGGCATCGCCTGCCTGCCGACGCTGGTGGCGTCGGATGCGATTCTGGCCGGCCAGTTGCAGATTGTGCTGGGTGACTGGCGCCTGTCCTCGTTCCCGTTTTCCGTCGTGTATGCGCGCTCGCACCGGGGCGGCGTCAAGCTGCGCCTGTTCATCGAAAGCCTGCTGGCCAACTTCTCCGGCGAACCGCCATGGGACCGGGCCTTGACCGAACGCGGCCTGCTGCCGCCGCTGCAGTCCGACATTGTTCGATAATTCAGAATAGTCCGATTGGGATACAGGGGCTATTCGCTGTCTGGGTTGTTCCATAGACTGCAATGCAAGACGACCCGCAGTGGTCGCAATTCAGTTCAACGGAGACCAGCATGACAACACAATACAGCACCAAATTCGCTTCACTGGACAGCTACGAAAAAGGTGGCGTCCAGGTCATCAACGACGATGCACGCAACTACGCGTTCTCGAACTGCTTCGACATCGCCAGCAAGTCGGCCCCCTACGAAAAAGTCGTGTTCGGCATCAACCAGATCTATGTACTGGAAACCATCCGTGCCGAAGGCCGTTCGCCGTGGTACACCTGCGCTCACGATGAATTCGTGCTGTGCATGGACAAGGATGTCGATGTGCTGCTGGTCAAGCTGGACCCGGCTGCGCAGATCGCCGACAAGGAACTCAACGGCGCCGTGCTGATCGACGGTGAACCGAAAGGGCGTCCGATGGGCTGGATGCGCTTGCGCCGTGGCCACCAGGCCCTGCTGCCGGCCGATACCGCCTATTGCTTCGATGCGCCAGCCGCCACAGTACTGGTACTGCAAACCTGCAAGGGTGAGTTATCAGTAGAAAAATGGGCAGACATCTGCCAGGCCGCCTGAGTACGCAACCGAGGAGAAACCGACATGAACGCACAAACCAAATTCGACGTCCTGGCGACAGCCGCCCATCCAGTCTATGGCTATCAGGCTTTCACGCTGGGCGATTTTTCTTTTGAACGCGACGAATATTTCGTCCACATCCGCTGGGTCACGGCGCAGGGCAAGCAGCTGTCGCACAGCATGGATGCCGGCGCCTTCCTGCGCGCACTGATGCGCGACGTCGGCTGGGGCTTCTTCTACGGCTGGGTCAATTTCGACAGCGTATTCGGCACCACCAACCACTACAACACGGTTGACGTGTTCGCCGGCAGCTACAACGGCAGCTACAAGAATTCCGGCGCCGACCTGTTGCAGAATTTCCCGTCCGAACAAGTGCGCGTGACCTTCGTCGCCATGCTGGAGAACTGGACCAATGCCGGCTTCGATCCGTATGCGGCGCCGCTGGAAACGGGCACCCCGTATGGCCGCAAGAACGGCAGCAACCCGGCCGCCGTCGGCCGCGTGCGCCAGCTGGCCGAACGCTGCGTCGGCCTGCGCGACGATCTGGCGATGCGCACCGATGCCGGCGGCTATCCGGTCAACCGCGCCTTTAGTGACGTGCCGCAGGATGCACCGGAACTGCATCCGGAGCCGGGCTTCGAGGACGAGGTGCACGCCTTCAACCTGTTCGCCTATCTGTCGCGCTCGGACGTGGTGTGGAACCCGTCGTTCACCTCGGTCGTCAAGCACAGCTATATGTGCCCGACCACGGAAGAGCACATGCTGCCCATCATCCATGGCAACGACCGGGTCGAATGGTTCTTCCAGATGTGCGACGAAATCACCTGGGATTGCGGCGACAAGCTGACCGCCGAACCGCGCGCCCGGGTCGTCATGAAAGCCGGCGACATGGCCGCCATGCCGGCCGACTGCCGCCATCAGGGCTACTCACCGAAGCGCTCGATGCTGCTGGTGTGGGAAAACGGCTCGCCTAAAGTTGTTCACGACATTTTGGCTGGCAAGTCGCCGGTCAATCCTGTGTCTTTCTAAACCTCCCGTACCGGTAATCGTACTGCGATGGATGGGCTCCGGCCCATCCAGTGGCGCCGTACGCCTGTACGTTTTGTAAGCGGACTAGCTATGCAAACCAAATTATTCATCGATGGCCGCTTTGTTGACGCCGCAGACGGCGCCACGCTGGACAGCCTGAATCCGCATGACGGCTCGGTCATCGCTGCCGTCGCCATGGCCGGCAAGGCCGATGTCGACCAGGCCGTGGCCGCCGCCACCCGCGCCTTCCCGGCGTGGTCACGCCTGCCGGCGATGGAACGGGGACGCTTGCTGCTGAAGCTGGCCGACGCCATCGAGGCCAATGCCGACCAGCTGGCCCGGCTGGAATCGCTCGATACCGGCCACCCGCTGCGCGATACCCGCAACCTCGACGTGCCCCGTACGGCCGCCACTTTCCGCTATTTCGGCGGTATGGCCGACAAGCTGGAGGGCAGCGTGATCCCGGTCGAAGCCGGCTTCCTGAACTATGTGTTGCGCGAGCCGCTGGGCGTGGTCGGGCAAGTGGTGCCATGGAATTTCCCGTTGATGTTCACCAGCTGGAAAATGGGCCCGGCGCTGGCCGCTGGCAATTGCGTGGTGATGAAACCGGCCGAGCTGACGCCGTTGTCGACGCTGCGCATTGCCGAACTGATGGCCGAAGTTGGCTTCCCGCCGGGCGTCGTCAACATCGTGCCGGGGCTGGGCCATGTGGCGGGCCAGTATCTGGCCGAGCATGAAGGCGTGGCCAAGATCGCCTTCACCGGCTCGACCCAGACTGGACGCCGCATTGTGCAGGCCTCGGCTGGCAACCTGAAGAAAATCCAGCTGGAGCTGGGCGGCAAGGGCGCCAACATCGTGTTCGGCGACGCCAATATAGATGCCGCCGTCAATGGCGCGGCCTTCGCCATCTTCCACAATCAGGGACAAGCCTGCATCGCCGGTTCGCGGCTGGTGCTGCACAAGTCCATCGCTGACGAATTCCTGGAGAAATTCACGCGGCTGGCGCGCTCGATCAAGGTCGGCGATCCGCTCGATCCGAGCACCGAGATGGGCCCGCTGACCTCGCAGTTGCACCGCGAGCGCGTGCTGTCCTATTGCGACGTGGCGCGCGCCGAGGGCGGCGAAGTGCTGCTCGGTGGCCGCGTCCCGTCGAATCCGGCGCTGGCCGCTGGCTTCTATGTCGAACCGACCGTGGTGCTGGCCGGCCCGAACGACCGCGTCAGCCAGGAAGAAGTGTTCGGCCCCTTCGTCACCGTGACCACCTTCGAGACCGACGCTGAAGCACTGGCCATCGCCAACGGCACCGAGTACGGTCTCGGTGGCGGCCTGTGGACCCGTGACCTGCAGCGTGCCCACCGTATTGCACGCGAAATGGTGTCGGGCATGGTCTGGATCAATTGCTACAAGCGCGTCAATCCGGGTTCGCCGTTTGGCGGCACCGGCCAGTCTGGCTATGGCCGCGAGATGGGCTTTGAAGTGATGCGCGAATACACGCAGCCGAAATCGATCTGGGTCAATGTGGATGCGCAAGTCGCTCCGCATTACCCGCGCTGAGGAGAGGGCGATGGATGACTTCATCTTCTCGGCCGCGTTCCCGCGCGTGGTGTTCGGCGCCGGCAGCCTGCAACATGCGGCGCGTGAAATCGAACAGCTGGGTGCGCAGTGCGCGCTGGTGCTGTGCACGCCCGAACAGCGGCCACTGGCCGAACGGGTGGCGGCGCTGATCGGTGACCGCTGCGCCGGTATCTTCGACGGCGCGGTGCAGCACGTGCCGATCGCCACCGCACAGGCGGCGCGCCAGCTGGCCAAGGAATTGGGGGCCGATTGCGCGATCGCCATCGGCGGCGGCTCAACCACTGGCCTCGGCAAGGCGATTGCGCTGGTGTCGGAATTGCCGATACTGGCGATCCCGACCACGTATGCGGGCAGCGAAATGACGCCCGTGTACGGCATCACCGAAGCCGGCCTGAAGAAGACTGGACGCTCTGCGCGTGTGCTGCCCAAGACCGTCATCTACGATCCCGAGCTGACGCTGACGTTGCCGCCATTGTTGTCGGTGGTGAGCGGCATCAACGCCATCGCCCACGCATGTGTACGCGTGTACACGGATAAAAAGCGTGCTCTTCGTTATATTTTTTTAACTTTATTGTATTATAATTCAATTTATTGTAAAGTTTTATTTGAGCCGGTTATTGTTTA
>JBGSBQ010000300.1:0-5149 GCA_041730475.1 Sphingomonadaceae bacterium | reverse complement strand
GGGGGGGGGCCCCCCGGCTTTGCGTCGGTGGGGTTTGCTAGCAGATCTGCGCCTTAACTTAGCGGCATTAGCCTCAGGCCCGCACTTATTTGCAGGCCGCTGTCAGTGCGTGGTCGTCGGGGCTGTCGGGGACGATGTCTTCCGGGCTGAATTTCTCGTATTTGTAGTTCTCGACCGGCTCGCCCTTGCCCATGGCCTCGGGGTAGAACACCTGCGCCAGCAGCACCGCAGTGCGATCGTCGCAGGCATACAGGTGCAGCGCCTTGACCGAGCGATAGGGGCGGCCTTCCGGCGTCGTCTGGTTGCTGCCGTAGCTGTGCAGCGTCCATGCCTTGCGGCTCTTGTCGGTCTTGATGATGCTGGCTTTGTCGACATAGAACTGGTTGCCCTTGGCGCCCGGCAGGCGCGCCCATTGCGCGGCCTGCGCCGGGCCTAACGCAGCCCCCAGTAACAATGCACAGCACAGCAAGGGGCGGGTCGGGCGCATCGGTATCTCCGGTTGGCCGCTTACGGCACGATAGGTTTCTTGGCCGCCTGCTTGGCCTTGATCTCGGCCACGGTCTTGTCGATCACCGACAGCCGGTAGCCGGTCGCCGGGTGGGTCGCGGTATGGCCATTCAGCACGCTGGCCGGGTACTGCGCCGCCAGCCGCTGCCAGAACGCATGTGCGTGTTCGATGGTGTAGCCGGCCCGGGCCAGCATGTACAGCGCCAGATAGTCGGCCGCGGCATCGAGCTCCTGCGGCACCGGCTTGACGCCGGCACTGCCGATCAGCATCGACAGGTCCGGACGCACCGCGACCAGATTGTCGATAATGCTGCCGATGGTATAGGCCGAGCGCGTGGTGGCAGCGTGGCCCAGCACATTGTGGGCGATGTCCTTGGCCAGCACGAAGGCGATCGCCTCGTCGGTCTGGGCGAAGTTGACCATGCCACGGGTGATCATTACGCGCTGGCCGTCGGCGTAGGAATTGATGTTGTCGGCATTGCCGATATCGACCTTGAAGGCACAGGCGCGGGTCACCGGCACGTTCAGGCTCTGGCTGGCGCCAGCGCGCCACACGGTCAGGTTGAGCGTCTGGCGGTTGCCGACCAGCGGGCCAAACACGGTGGCGGCTTGGGTTTCGGCATTCGGACCGGTGGGCAGCTTGCTGCCTTCAACGGCGATCAGGCCATCGCCCTTGCGCAGGCCGGCGCGGGCGGCGCCGCTGCCGGGCAACACGCCGGACACGGTCAGGCGGTCGCCATAATTGAGCACGGCCTGTGCCGCCTCGACATAGTCGCCGGTGTACGAGTATTTATTCTTGGCGGTGAAACCGAGCAGGTTGCGCGCCTGCGTGCGACACAGGTCGGCATTGTTGATCAGCAGCGGTGCGGCGATCTGGTACAAACGGTCCTGCAACTCCACCATCTGCGTCAGCGCGTCGCGCGCGGCGGCCATGCGGGCCGTGATCACGGGCGGCTCTTCCACTACTGGAGCGGCGGCCGGCGCGGGGGCTGGCGCCGGCAGTGGTGCGGACTTGAACGTGGAGCAGGCCGACAGCAACACGGCAACTGCAGCCATGCTGATGGCGCTGGGGGGAGATACCTGCCGCAAGTCAGTCCGCATACGCTTCCTTAATGTTTGCCAGTGCTGCCGAAACCGCCGGCACCGCGCTCGCTGGAGTCGAATTCTTCGACGATATTAAACCCTACCTGCAGCACCGGCACAATGATCAATTGCGCCAGCCGTTCCATCGGCTGCAGCGTAAAGCTGTTCTGGCCCCGGTTCCAGGTCGAAACCATCAGCTGGCCCTGATAATCGGAGTCGATCAAGCCTACCAGATTCCCCAGCACGATGCCGTTTTTGTGACCCATGCCGCTGCGCGGCAAGATCATCGCGGCATAGCCCGGATCGGCCAGATGGATCGCCAGTCCGGTCGGGATCAGCACGGTCTGGCCGGGTTCGATGGTGATCGGGGCGTCGATGCAAGCGCGCAGGTCGAGACCGGCCGAACCCGGCGTGGCGTAGGCCGGCAGCTGGTCTTGCATGCGCGGGTCGAGGATTTTGACGTCAATATTTTTCATACGGGTACGTGGTTATTCAAACAGCGAGTGGGTGTTGACGCGCTTGGAGATTTCAGAAATCAGCTGGCGCGCCAGCGTCAGTTTGTCGGCGCGCGGCAGGATGGTGTGACCGTTTTCGTCGAACAGGATGATGGTGTTGTCGTCCTGACCGAAGGTGTGGTGGCCGATGTTCCCGACCAGCAGTGGTATGCCTTTTTTCTCGCGCTTGTCGGCACCGAACTTGATCAGGTTTTCCGATTCGGCGGCGAAGCCCACGCAGTAAGGATGGCCGGCCAGCGAGGTGCGGGCGGCGACGGTGGCGAGGATGTCCGGGTTCTGCTCGAACTTCAGGTTGGGCACCGAACCGTCGGCGCCTTTTTTCAGTTTCTGCTGGCTGGAATTCTTCACGCGCCAGTCGGCCACGGCGGCCACGGCGACGAAGATGTGCTGGCCGTCGACGGCCGCCATCACGGCGTCATGCATCTGCTGTGCGCTTTGTACATTGATGCGCTGTACGCCGAACGGTGCGGCCAGCGCGGTCGGGCCGGAAATCAGTACCACTTCGGCACCGGCTTCACGGGCGGCGCGCGCCACCGCATAGCCCATTTTGCCGGACGACAGATTGGTGATGCCGCGCACCGGATCGATGGCTTCAAAGGTCGGGCCAGCGGTGATCAGCATGCGTTTGCCAGCCAGTACCTTAGGCTGGAAGGCAGCAATCAGTTCTTCCAGCAGTTGCGCCGGTTCCAGCATGCGGCCCAGGCCTACTTCGCCGCAGGCCTGTTCGCCGGCCCCGGGGCCGAAGATGGCGATGCCATCCTCGCGCAGTTGCTGGGCGTTGCGCTGGGTGGCCGGGTTCTGCCACATCTCGACATTCATGGCCGGGGCGATCAGCAGCGGCACCGTGCGCGGGCGCGCCAGACACATGGTCGACAGCAGGTCGTCGCATACGCCGTGCGCCAGCTTGACCATGAAGTCGGCCGAGCAGGGCGCGATCAGGATCGCGTCGGCATCGCGGGTGACGTCGATGTGGGCCATGTTGTTGTCGATGCGCGGGTCCCACTGGCTGCTGAACACGCGCTGGCCCGACAGCGCCTGCATGGTGACGGCGGTAATGAAGTGGGTAGCGGCGTCGGTCATCACGACCTGCACGCTGGCGCCGGCCTTGGTCAGCGCGCGGCACAGTTCTGCGGCCTTGTAGCAGGCCACGCCCCCGGTCAGGCCGAGGACGATTTTTTTACCGGTCAGTTCCAGCATGGCGATTCCTTTAGCGGTTCACCCGGCGCAGTTCGTCGAGGATGAACAGGCCGGCGCCGAGGCAGATGGCCGAATCGGCGATGTTAAAAGCGGGGAAGTGGCCAAACGATGCGTGGTGGAAGTCGAGGAAGTCCACCACATGGCCGTACAGCAGGCGGTCGATGACGTTGCCGATGGCGCCGCCCAGGATCAGGGCCAGGGCCCAGCAGAACAGGCGCTGGCCGCCGTGCTTTTTCAGCAGGTAGATGATGTAGCCGGCGGCGCCGAGACCGATGGCGGTGAAGAAGTAACGCTGCCAGCCGCTTTCGTTGGACAGGAAACTGAACGCGGCGCCGCGGTTATACGCCAGCACCAGGTTGAAGTAGGAGGTGATGATCTTTTCTTCGCCCAGCGTGAACAGCTTGGTGATGGTGATCTTGGACAGCTGGTCGCATAGGATGATGACGGCGGCAATGCCGAGCCACGGCATCAGGCTCGATTGGGGTTTGGCAGAGAAACGGTTTTTGTTGGTGGCCATGGATATTCTTCGGATGATAAATCAGTGCTGCATACGTCTTAAGGATACCGCGAAACTCGACGTTGCACCCAATGGGCGCAACGTTGTTCCCGCGCAGGCGGGAACCCATGGCCTGCGGCGGCATCTGCGGCGTATGGGTTCCCGCCTGCGCGGGAACGACGTAGTCCTTAAGCGAATTTGCGTTTTTCGCCCGCACCGAATAAATTGCTATGGCAACGGCCGCACAGGGTCGGGTGGTCCGCATGGGCGCCGACGTCGGCGCGGTAGTGCCAGCAACGCTCGCACTTGGCCGCCGCCGAGGCGTTCACGCTGACCGTTTCCTGCGCTTCGTCGGCCACTTCGATGGCTTGCGCCTGCGAGGTGATGAAGACGAACTTCAGGTCATCTTCCAGACTGGCCAGCAGCTTGTACTTGGCCGGCGCCGCCTTGATGGTCAGCTCGGCCTGCAGCGACGAGCCAATCGCGCCCGAGGTGCGCAGGTCTTCCAGCTGCTTGGTAACCTCGGTACGCACCGCGCGCAGCGCGGTGTACTTGTTGAGCAGGGCGGCGCTGTCGTCCAGTGCCGGCAGCTGCCACCAGGTCTGGGTGAAGATGGTGTCGTCGCTGGCAGCGTAGGTGCCTTCGGCGCCGGCAAACACGGTCCATGCTTCTTCGGCGGTGAACGACAGGGCCGGGGCCATCAGGCGCAGCAGGCTTTGCGTGATGTGCCACAGCGCGGTCTGGGCCGAGCGGCGCGCCGGCGAATTCAGGCCCGAGGTGTACAGGCGATCCTTCAGGATGTCGAGGTAGAAGCCGCCCAGGTCTTCCGAGCAGAAGTTCTGCAGCTTGGAGTACACCGGCTGGAACTCGTAGCGCTCGTAGTGGGCCGTGATCTCGCCCTGCAGCGCGGCCATGTTGGCGATCGCGTAGCGGTCGATCTCGAACAGCTCGGCCACCGGCACTGCGTGTTCGGCGTGCTTGAAGTCGGAGATGTTGGCCAGCAGGAAGCGCAGCGTATTGCGGATGCGGCGATACGATTCGGTCACGCGCTTCAGGATCTCGTCCGAGATCGACAGTTCACCCGTGTAGTCGGTGGTGGCGACCCACAGGCGCAGGATGTCGGCGCCCAGCTTGTTCGACACGTCCTGCGGCGCGACCGTGTTACCGATCGACTTGGACATCTTCTTGCCTTCGCCATCGACCACGAAGCCGTGCGTCAGCAGCGCCTTGTACGGCGGGGTGCCGTTCAGCATCGAGGAGGTCAGCAGCGAGGAATGGAACCAGCCGCGGTGCTGGTCCGAACCTTCCAGGTACAGGTCGGCCGGGAAGGCCGACTGTTCTTTGTGCGAGC
>JBGSBQ010000299.1:0-5156 GCA_041730475.1 Sphingomonadaceae bacterium | reverse complement strand
CCGCTACCTGCGTCGCAATGACCAGGCGACCACGCCGCTCGTTGGCACCACTTGCCGAGCCAAAATATCGGAGCATGGCCTCCTCCGTGCGCAACCGGTCGGCGAGCGCAAACCGCGCATGGAACAGCATGATTTTTTCCGGATCGATATCGCTGGCGAGCCGTTCATAGGCGGCGACCGCATCCGCAACCGTATTACGAATCCAGCCCACGCATTGTCCAGCCGCCAAGGCCGCACGGATATCCTGATACAGCACCTCAATGTCACTGAGATAGCGCACCGATACTGAACGGGATACATTTTTTCGAGATGGGAAGTCCGCCTGATACAGCGCGGACTGCCCTGCGCACCAACGCGTCGCCAATGGGTAGGCCGAATTCAATGAAACTGACGTCAAGTGAGATTGGCGCCCTTGCGCATAAGCACCGAGCAGCCGACTTTTCATACGATTTGGCAGCGTGGCCGATAACAAGATTACCGAGCCTCCCATGCTGGCATGGAATCGCAGCAATTCGGCCAACACGCCCTCCATATAGGCATCGCAGGCATGAACCTCATCGACGATCAGTACCTTATTGAACAAGCCCAATAGGCGTAATGACTGGTGTTTGCTGTGCAGCACTGCCAACAAAGCCTGATCAACCGTGCCGACGCCACCCGGCGCCAGCAATACACGCTTATTGTGATCGGCTAGCCATGCTGTGCAACGAGCGCTGGCTGTATCATCCAATTGCGCGACATCATGCTCGCTGACATCTGCGGGCAAGACCGATGCAGCGAATGCGTCCACCAGATCCTTGAACCCATGACCCAGAGTCAGGCTCGCCCTGCCGTCGAATAATTCTTGATATACACCGGCGACGCGCCCGTACATGGCATTGGCCGTCGCCATCGTCGGTAAGCCGATGAAAAACCCTTGCGCAAGCCCTTGCGCCATCAACCGGTAGGCGAGCAGCAGAGCCGCCTCCGTTTTACCGGCACCGGTCACATCTTCCAGCAAGTAGATTTGCGGCTCAAAAGGCAACGCCACTTGCTGCGCCCACGCCTGCAGCGGCGATGCCTCAACGATGTATGGAAAAAAGTCTTGCAAGGTCTTGCCCGGCGCAATAGGAACCGGTTGCACACCGCTCTGCTGCAGAGCAGCTACCGCCTTGGTGCAGGCATCCTTCCAATAATCTTCGATCCTTTGGGGCGCTGTCTGGTACTTAAAAAACGAGGTGTTTGACCCCAGCCAATCCGCCAAAACGGCCAAGCCAGCAAACCACCAAGATAGCTGCTGACTGACCTCTTCGAATGCATCCCCTGCCAGCTCTGGTATGCGCCGAGCCTCATCGGTCAGCAAAAGTCCCGCCATGGCCAAGATAAACTCACCAACAGCACCTTCGTCTGCCGGTCGAAAATGAAATTCTGCGCTACCTTTTTCGATTGGGGGCATGCCGTGATGACCGCACACCGCCCGCATCCAGTAGGCGATATCCTGATGGGCGCCCGACATGTTCAAACGGTCCAGTACACCAGCGCGAACCTGCTCCTTCCAGATCCAAAACCCAAGCGTATCGTGGCGCTCAGCGTAGCTGCCAGCGGCTACATCCCGGTGCTGTAGCCGCTGCACAAGATCAGGTCGCTGCAACTGAAAGGTGTTACTGAATTTTCCGAGGTCGTGTAAAGCGAGGAAAAAGCTGGCCCAGGAGAGAAACGGGGAGGGGGAACAATGCAGCCGTGCGCAGCAGGTATCAAGCAGGCCTGGTGACGCTTTCAGAAAAGCGGAGCCGACCGCTGCAACATCGAGGCTATGATAAACCAGACGGTGGAAATCTGGACCGGCCTCCGCCGGCCTGGCTTTTCCCCAATAATTCCAGAATGGCTTGCTCGACAGGCTTTCGGACATGCACCCTTTTCAGCGAAATGGATCGCACACTGCTCGGTCATCAGCCGGCTTAAGAACACTTAGACAAGCAGGATCGAGCACCAATGAACTGTTACAAAACCCCTGGTTCATACGTCGATCCATCCCGCGTCGACCGATAGGGTTCGACCGACACGCCTGAAAAAGCATACCATCGAAAACTAGCCAAAAAATACACAAATTGTCACGCCATTAACGAATGATGATCTCCCGACACGTAGTGGATTCAAGGATGAAATATCCTGTGACGTTTATTTCAGAGGGTGGCGGATTCGCCGTGAGGTTCAGGGATCTTCCAGAGGCCATCACATTAGACAATGACGAGGCCATAGTGCTGGCGCAGGAGAGGTCGATTTCAATTCCAGTAGTTGCAAGCAAAATCCTGCAACACAAGGCGCCGAGCTCTCAATGACCGGCGAAAACCGCAGCCATATGAAAAAGGCCAACCCGCAGGTTGGCCTAAGTCATTGAATTTATTGGTCGGGACGGTGTGATTCGAACACACGACCCCTTGCACCCCATGCAAGTACGCTACCAGGCTGCGCTACGCCCCGACGAGGCCACGATTATAGCAGGAAGTTTACGTATTTGTCATGTTTGCCGAAGTGCTGTTGCGGCGCTGCCGAAAATGAAGCGGGCGATTGAATGAGTACCCTGCCCTGCGCTAAGATTTGCCGATCACGACCACGTTTTCAAAAATCTCCCATGTCTGCCGCCCTCGACATTTCCCTGCTGGAGCACGCCGCCGATCTGCTGGACCAGGCCGATGCGCTGGTGATCTGCGCCGGCGCCGGTATGGGCGTCGATTCCGGCCTGCCCGACTTTCGCGGCAATCAGGGCTTCTGGCAAGCCTACCCGGCATTGGGGCGGGCCCGCATGGAGTTCAGCAGCGTGGCCTCGCCCTATACCTTCCGCATTGACCCGACATTGGCCTGGGGGTTTTATGGCCACCGGCTGCAGCTGTACCGCGGCATCACGCCGCATCCCGGCTTCGCGCTGCTGAAACAATGGGGCGAACAGATGGCGCACGGCTGTCGTGTCTTCACCAGCAACGTCGACGGCCAGTTCCAGGCCGCCGGCTTCGATCCGCAGCACATCTATGAATGCCATGGTTCGATCCACCACCTGCAGTGCATGGAACCGTGCAGCCCGGAGATCTGGAGCGCTGACGGCTTCGTGCCAGAGGTAGATGCTGAAGCCTGCCGCCTGCTGAACGCAGCACCGACCTGCCCCCGCTGCGGCGGACTGGCGCGCCCGAATATCCTGATGTTCAGCGACTGGGAATGGAATGAGCTGCGCGCCAAGGTGCAGGAATCACACCTGATGACGTGGTTACATCAGGCCCGCCGCCCGCTGGTGATTGAAGTGGGCGCCGGCACGGCGATTCCTTCGGTGCGTCATTTCGGCCAGCGCGTGATCCGCCAGCATGGCGGCCGCATGGTGCGCATCAACCCCAAGGAATCACAGGTGGCTTCCGCCAGCGACGTCGGACTGCCACTGACGGCACTGGAGGGCCTGCTGGCCATCGATGCGCTGCGTCGAAAATAAACCGTTGATACCGTTTATACCAGCCGCACCGACAATTCCGGCAGGCCGCTGACTTTACCCAACAAAGTCTGCCCACGAACCACGGCGCCCACGCCTTCCGGCGTGCCGCTGAAGATCAGGTCACCCGGCTCCAGCGCAAACAAGGTTGACAGGTTGGCGATGGTCTCGCTGACGGACCAGATCAGATGGGCGATGGTGGCCGCTTGCCGGGTCACGCCGTCGACCTCCAGCGAGATGCTGGCATGTGCAATATCGCCTGCGGCGGCGGCGGGCTGGATCAGGCCCACCGGCGCCGAATAGTCGAAGGCCTTGCCAATTTCCCATGGCCGTCCGGCGTCGCGCATCTTGAATTGCAGGTCGCGCCGGGTCATGTCGAGACCGACCGCGTAGCCATAGATATGCGAGGGCGCATCGTCCACCGCGATATTGCTGCCACCCTTACCGATCGCGACTACCAGCTCGCACTCATAGTGCAGGTTCTGCGTCAGCGGCGGATACGGCAGTTCGGTGGTCTGCCCCGGTGCGACGGCGACGATGGCCTGTGCATCATTCGGTTTGCAGAAAAAGAAAGGTGGCTCACGGTCCGGGTCGAAGCCCATCTCGCGCGCATGGGCGGCGTAGTTGCGGCCGACGCAGTAGACGCGCCTAACCGGGAAGCGTTGCTCAGTGCCGGCGACCGGCAGGCCGACGATGTCATGGGCGGGGATAACGTAGGAGGTCATGGGCTGGGGCGCTCCGTTGATAAAAGGTGGCTGCCATGTTACCGCAGCCGGCGCCACCTTGCAGCGTCAGGTCATCAGCAAAGCTTGCAGCGCAACGCGGAAGCCGACCAGCAGCGCGTCGCGGTCAGCGTCCGGCCGGTGCAGCGCGCGCAGCGGCAGGCCGTGGAACAGCGCGATCAGGATATCGGTGCGGCCATCCAGTGTGGTGTCGTCAACGCTCAAGCCACGCTTCTCGCGGGCGGCCTTCAACAGCGCGCGAAACTGCAGGCGCGAATCGCGGTCGGCCTCTTGCAGCGCCGCAGCAATGCGCGAGTTACGCGCCGCCTCGGCATGGATCTCCATCGGCAGCGTCCAGAAGGCCGGGTCCAGTTGCTCCGCCAAGGTGTTGGGCGCATCGTCCAGCATCGCTTGCAGCGGATCGTCGCGCTGACCGAGGTCACGCAGCAGCAGCGATACTTCCTCCATGCGGCGCGCCACGAAGGCCATGATGATGGCGTCCTTGCCGTCAAAGTAGTTATAGATATGGCCCGCGCTCATGCCCGCCGCCTTGGAAATCTCGGCCATGCTGGCGCCGTGGAAGCCGCTGCGCGAAAAGCACAGGGCAGCTGCTTCCAGTACCTGCTTGCGCCGGCTGGCGGCCCGTTCCGGGTCGTGATGTCGTTTTTCGGTGATGCGCATGAGGGGATTCCTGAGGGTGAAGACTGGGGTCAGTCGGTAATGCCGCTAAGTTGAGGTGCCGTAGCGCGCGCTTGCATCCCAGAACGAGACCTGGGGTCAGACCCGCCGGGTCTGACCCCGGCGTTGCGTCGGTGGGGTTTGCCAGCAGATCTGCGCCGTAACGTAACGGCATTAGGGTCTGACCCCAGGTTTTGCCTTTGGGTGCAAGCGTACGCTACGGCACTGTAACTTCACGGCATCAGGGCCTGCCCCCAGTGTTACGCCGGTGGCGGGTTAGAAGCTGACTTTGCCGCGCAGTTGCT
>JBGSBQ010000298.1:0-5160 GCA_041730475.1 Sphingomonadaceae bacterium | reverse complement strand
GCAGGCTGCGATGGAATATGCACGCCGCCTCGCGCCGCTGCGTCAGGAACTGGGCGCCGATCTGGAAATCGTGATGCGCGTCTACTTCGAGAAACCGCGCACCACGGTGGGCTGGAAAGGCATGATCAACGATCCGTACATGGATAGCAGCTTCCGCATCAACGACGGGCTGCGCATGGCGCGCGAACTGCTGCGCGACATCAATGAGCTGGGCTTGCCAGCCGGCACCGAGTTCCTCGACGTGATCAGCCCGCAATACATCGCCGACCTGATCAGCTGGGGCGCGATCGGCGCCCGTACCACCGAATCGCAGGTGCACCGCGAACTGGCGTCCGGCCTGTCGTGCCCGGTTGGTTTCAAAAACGGGACGGACGGCAATATCAAGATCGCCGTGGAAGCGATCAAGGCCGCGTCGCAGCCGCACCATTTCCTGTCCGTCACCAAGGGCGGCCACTCGGCGATCGTCTCGACCAATGGCAATGAGGACTGCCACATCATTCTGCGCGGTGGCAAAACGCCGAACTACGATGCCGCCAGCGTTGAGGACGCCTGCAAGGCGATCGCCGGCTACGGCCTGGCGGCGCGGCTGATGATCGATGCCTCGCATGCGAACAGCTCGAAAAAACCGGAAAACCAGATCCCCGTCTGCGCCGACATCGCGCGCCAGGTGGCCGCTGGCGACAGCCGCATCGTTGGCGTCATGGTCGAGTCGCACCTGGTGGCCGGCCGTCAGGATCTGGTGCCGGGCAAGGAACTGGTGTACGGCCAGTCCGTGACCGATGGCTGCATCGATTGGGACAGCAGCGAGCGAGTGCTGCAGGAACTGGCGGCGGCCGTGCGCCAGCGCCGCCTGAGCGCGCAGGATAATTAATCCGTGGGGCGGGCCGCCTGGCCTGCTGACGCTGCATTGCACCAAATGGACCTGCGGGTCCATTTTTTTTGGTGGGCCTGCAATGGCGGGCGGTCTGCTTTTTTATGGGGAGGGGAAATGGCGCGGTGCGGCAAAAAAACGACACTTTTGCTGCTGCGCGTCAGACAGCCGTATTCCGGCAGATTCAGATAATGCACCCCCGCAGACGGTTTGTGGGGTTAATTCGACATCAGGTGTTGTTTTATTACATCTGGGTGACATGGGCAGCGTTGACACTGATTGTATAGGCATGTTTTCATTAACTATCAGGTAAGTATTTCACCAATATGGACTTCCTGTTTATTCGACGCATCACACTACAAGCCGGCGCGCCGCTTAAAAATAATATTCATTTTCAAGGATTGCAATGATTAAAGAAACTGTACTGTCGCGCTCACTGCGCCTGATGTTCCAGGGCGGTGTAGCTGTAGGTTTCGGTTTGCTGGCCATGCCAGCGATGGCGCAGGACGCGCCCGCTGACCCTAGCATTCAACGCGTGGAAATCACCGGTTCTTCGATTAAGCGTATCGCCAAGGAAGGCGCGCTGCCAGTACAGGTGCTGACCTCGGAAGACATCAAGAAGAGCGGCGCCGCATCGGCTTCCGATCTGATCCAGATGCTGCCATCCATGCAAGGCTTCGTGCCATCGTCGAGCTCCGTCAACGGCGGCGGCGGCGGTGCTACCACGGCAGCGCTGCACTCGCTGCCATCGAAATACACGCTGGTGCTGCTGGACGGCCAGCGCATGGCACCGACCGCAGTCGGCGCCGGCCAGGGTGGCGGCTATGCCGTCAACATCGAATCGATCCCGCTGGAAGCGGTTGAGCGCGTCGAGATCCTGGGCGACGGCGCCTCGGCACTGTACGGTTCCGACGCGATTGCCGGCGTGGTCAACTTCATCCTGAAGAAAAACCAGACCAAGGGCGAAGCCTACGCCACCTACAGCCAGCCACGCAAAGCCGGCGGCCGCAGCTCGAGCTTCGGCCTGACCAAGGGTTGGGGCGACCTGGATACCGACAAATGGAACGTGCTGGTATCGTACAGCCACGACGAACAGCAGCGCCTGACCGCGCTGCAGCGTGATTTCTCGGCACTGGGCGCACTGCGCACCGTGTACAACAATGGCAAGAAAGTCGTGTTCGACCAGCGTACCGGCAACACCGAGCCAGCCAACCTGACGTTCAACGTGCGTCCTAAGGGTTCGGCTGCGGACGTCGCCACCACCGGCGTCGCCATCAACCCGTACTTCCTGGCCAATGGTAACTGCGGCAGCGCGCTGGCTGGCCCACTGGGCAGCCAGTGCCGCTTCAACTACGCCGCGACCGTGGAAAATATTCCTGGCTTCCACCGCGATTCCGGCCTGATCAAGGGCACTGTCCAGATCAACGACGATACCCGCGCCTGGGCGGAAGTCGTGCTGTCGAGCTTCGCCATGACGGCCCAGTTCGCACCGGCAGCACAGCCGATGGGCGTCAACGCCACCACCCGTTTCCCTGGCCTGTACAAGAAATATGTACAGCCTTACCTGGATGCGAATGGCCTGGAAAACCCCACCGGCAACGCCACGCTGGGCTATCGCTCGGTGCTGGTCGGTGGTCGTACCGATGAATTCGTCACCGACGCGACCCACTTCGCGACCGGTATCGACGGTTCGGCATTTGGCTGGGGCTACAATGCCAGCCTGATCTTGTCGCAATCGAAGATCAAGGACAACGCTGCCGGTGGTTACTCGGACTTCTCGAAACTGTCGGCGCTGGTAGCCAACGGTTCCTACGATCCCGTGACCGGCGTCGGCGCTGGCCTGCTGAAGGATGCGCTGCTGAACGGCACCAACTTCTCGCGCACCACATCCAAGCTGAACACCGTGCATGCTGGCGCCCAGCATGACCTGTTCGAACTGGGTGGCGGTACCTCGATCGTGTCCTTGGGTGGTGACTACTCGAAGACCAAGTACAGCACCGATTACAGCCCGCTGATCCTGTCGAACTCGGGCTTCTCGACCCAGCCTGCGTCGGACAACTACCCAGTCGGCGGTAACTACGGCCAAGTGCCATTCGCTGCCAGCCGCGACAACTGGGGTGTCTACTCGGAAGTGCTGCTGCCACTGGCAAAAACCTTCGAAGCGACCGTGTCCGGCCGTTACGACAGCTATGGCCGTACCCACAGCGGTCACATCTTCGCGACCGTACCGGATGCGACCGGCCTGATCCCAGAACTGGGTTCGGGTGATCTGGGCAACACCGCCAGCGCTGGCACCTACAAGGTCAGCGCCCGTTGGACCCCGATCGATACCGTGCTGATCCGCGCTGCGTATGGTACCGGCTTCAAGGCACCAAACATCAACGACATCGCCGGCGCCGCGACCTTCGGTGGTAGCACCGCTGGTTCGTATTCCTGCCCATTCCCTGGTTCGACCGGCTGCCTGGTCGGCAAAGCCCAGTACGACCTGCTGACCGGTCCTAACGGCGCCAGCGGCGCTGCTGGCCTGCAGCCAGAGAAGTCCAAGCAATGGACCTTCGGTGGCCGTATCGAGCCGATGCGTGGCCTGTCGCTGGGTCTGGACCTGTGGAACGTACAGATCCGCAACCAGGTGCTGTCGGCTGGTGTTCCTGAACAACAAGGTTTCGCTGATCCACAGCGTTACAAATACCTGTTCACCAACCCATACCCAGATCCAGCTGGTTACACCACCATCGCTTACCTGTTGGCTCCAATCAACGGCGGTGTAGCGAACTACCGCGGTATCGACTGGGACTTCAGCTACCGTTCGAAGTCGCCTATCGGTGACGTTCGTACGGCCTGGACCGGTACCTACATGCTCAAGCAGAACTACACGGTCACCGCTGGCGGTCCGGTGTACTCCGACTTGGGTCAGTTCGGTTTCGACAATGCCGTGGTGTTCCGTGTGCAAACCAACCTGTCCGTCAGCCTGACCAACGGCAAGATGACCAACACGCTGATCGGCCACTTCAAGACCGGCTATCAGGATCAACCGTATGACGACGGCCCGAACGATCACCTGTGGGTGCCTTCGTACGCGACCTTCGACTGGCAGGGCAAGTATGACTTCGGTAAGTTTGCGCTGACCGCTGGCATCAAGAACCTGTTCGACCGCAACCCACCACTGACCCTGCAAAACGCAGGTGGTGGTAATCAGGGTGGTTACGATGGCCGTTACGCCGATCCTATCGGTCGCGCCTTCTACCTGACCGGCAACTACAAGTTCTAAGCCGGTAAGGTTAGGATTGCCAACAAAGCTCCCGGGTTCGCCCGGGAGCTTTTTTTTTAGGATAAGATAACTGCATGGCAAATCTCATACTCTTACTGCAGCAGTACGGCATCCTGATCGTGTTTGCGGTCGTGCTGATCGAGCAGATCGGCTTGCCGATTCCTGCCTTCCCCATCCTGATCGTGGCCGGCGCACTCGCCGTCGATGGCGACACGCCGTGGCCGGCCGTGCTGGCCGTCAGTCTGGCGGCCTGCCTGATCAGTGACTATTTCTGGTTCCGCGCCGGACGCTATTACGGCAAGCGCATCCTCAAGCTGCTGTGCAAGATTTCGCTGTCGCCCGACTACTGCGTCAGCCAGACTGAAGACAATTTCAACCGTTGGGGCCCGAAGGCGCTGGTGGTGGCCAAGTTCATCCCCGGTTTCAATACCATCGCGCCGCCGCTGGCCGGCGCCATGGGCACCAGCACCGCCACCTTCCTCGGTTTCAGCGTGGCCGGCGGCCTGCTGTGGAGTGGTACCGGGCTGGCGATTGGTGCCTACTTCCATACCAGCGTCGACCAGGTGCTCGACATCCTCAGCACCATGGGCACCACGGCGTTGATCGTGCTGGGCGTATTGCTGCTGCTGTTCGTGTCGTTCAAATATGTCGAGCGCAAGCGCTTCCACCAATCGGTGCAGATTGACCGCATCACGATCGACCAATTGCAGCAATTGCTGGCGCAGGGTAAGCAGCCGGTGCTGATCGACGCCCGCAGCGTCACAGCGCAGATGCTGGAGCCGGCGGTGCCGGGTGCGCTGCGCTTCAACGGTGGCGAGCTGAACGCCGAAATCGCCGCGCTGGCCAAGGACAGCCACATCATCGTCTATTGCAGCTGCCCGAACGACGTCACAGCGGCCCATGTGGCCAAAGGCCTGAACGCCCACGGCTACCACCGGGCCCGGCCGCTGCATGGCGGTCTGGACGCCTGGAACGCCGTGTTCGGCAGCGCCACCGTCAACGACTAAAAACCGGGGTCAGG
>JBGSBQ010000297.1:0-5160 GCA_041730475.1 Sphingomonadaceae bacterium | reverse complement strand
CTGCCTCGTTCCTCGGCACCCCCTTGGGGACTGGGGACAGATCGCCATCCTGGTGGTGGCGGTGGCTGCCGTGTTGCTGGTGGTGACCCTGTTTCTGGTGAATAGTCTGCACCAAAGCAAGTTGCGCTATTACGCCAATGCCGAGGAAACCTCGCGCAATCTCGCCATCACGCTGGAAAACTTTTTGCACGCCCATTTCCAGGAAGTCGATCTGGCGATGCGCCGTGCCCGTCTGGAGTTCCGCACCCTGCACGAGGCCAAGCGGTTCACCGATGCCGGTTTCAGCGCCTACCTGCGCAGCTTGCGCGAACGGCTGCCGCAGGCGGTGGCAGTGCGCGGCTCGGACCGCAATGGTGACGTGATCTATGGCGATGACATCGATCTCAGCCATATCCAGAATCTGACCATCCGCGAGTTTTTTGCGCGGGCCCAGAGCGAGTCCAATCTGGTGTTTGGCGTGCCTGTCAAATCGCGCATCAGCGGCAAATGGGTGCTGCCGCTGGTGCAGGGATTGCAGCTGCCCGACGGCAGCTTTGGCGGTACCGCCTATGTCAACATGAATACCTCGCGCATCACCGAGTTGCTGGCATCGCTGAAGATCGGGCCACATGGCTCGATCGTCATGCTCGATACCCAGAAACGCCTGTTCATGCGTTACCCGGAAGTGCAGGACCAGCCGCTGGGCAGCGTGATTCCAATCAGCAAGGCCACCGAAACGGTGCTGTCCGGCAGCCAGCAGCGCGCGAGCTACAGCGCGCGCAGCGTGCGTGATGGGCTGGAGCGCATCATCAGTGTCGAGCGCATCGGCGGCTATCCCATGTATGTGGTGGTCGGACTGTCGAGCGACGACTTCCTCGAACCGTGGCATGGCGAGGTACGCCATGCAGTGGCCTTCCTGGTGATCTTGCTGCTGGTGTCGGGGACCCTGCTGCTGGGGGTGTGGATAGCGTTGCAGCGCCAATACCATTCCTTGCTGAAACTGGTGGAGACCGACAACGCGCTGCAAGGCTCGCTGGCCGCGCTGACCCAGTCCGAGTCGCGCTGGCGTTCGCTGACCGAGGGCTTGCCGCAGATGGTGTGGACCATCAATACGGCGCTGGGCCTGGACTTCATCAGCCACCATTGGGAGGATTTCAGCGGCATGCCGGCCGAGGAGCTGCTGTCTGGCGAATGGTTGCGCGTGGTGCATCCGGATGATCAGGATGCCATCAGCGCAGCCTGGCTGCGTGCGATCGCTGGCGGCGGACAGTTCCGCTGCGATTGCCGGCTGCGGCGGCGCGATGGCGTCTGGCGCCTGTTTGATAACCACGCGTTGCCGCAGAAGGACGGTGTCGGCGTGATCACCAACTGGGTCGGCAGCAGTACCGACATCACCGAAGCCCGGGCCGCCCACGATGCGCTGTTGGCGGCCAAGGAAGAAGCGGTCAAGGCGGGCCGCGCCAAGTCGGAATTCGTGGCCAATATGAGCCATGAAATCCGTTCACCGATGAATGCCGTGCTGGGCATGCTGCAGTTGCTGAAGCAGACCCGCATGGACGAGCGCCAGCAGGATTACGCGATCAAGGCCGAGGCGGCCGCGCGTGCCTTGTTGGGCCTGCTCAACGATATCCTCGATTTTTCCAAAGTCGAGGCTGGCAAGCTGATGCTGGATCCGCACCCGTTCTGCGTCGACAAGCTGTGGCGCGAGCTGGCCGTGATCTTGTCGGCCAATGTGGGCAGCAAGCAGATTGAAATCCTGTTCCGCATCGATCCGGCGCTACCGTCGTGGCTGGTGGGCGATGCCTTGCGACTGCAGCAGGTGTTGCTGAACCTGACCGGCAACGCCATCAAATTTACCGAGCATGGTGAAGTGGTGCTGGCGGCCACGCTGCTGGAACAGAGTCCGGCGCGCTTGCTGGTGGGGTTTTCCATCAGCGATACCGGCATCGGGATCTCGCCGGAGCAGAGCCAGCATATTTTTGATGGCTTCTCGCAGGCCGAGGCGTCCACGGCGCGCCGCTATGGCGGGACCGGGCTGGGGTTGGCCATCAGCCAGCGCCTGGTGCGCCTGATGGGGGGCGAGCTGACCGTGAAGAGTGAGCTGGGCAAGGGGAGTGTGTTTGAATTCGTCATCGCGTGCCAGCCTGCGCCGCAACAGCAGCGGGCCCATGATGGGGAGCGGCCAGTGCAGCTGGTGCAGGCGGCCGTGCTGGCCGCGCAGGCGTCGTCACCGGGTTGCCCGGCGGACGCTGGGCCGCTGAAACACCTGAGCTGCCTGGTGGTCGATGACAACCCCAGCGCGCGCCTGGTGCTGAGCGAGATGGTGCGTTCGTTTGGCTGGCAGGTCGAGGTCGTCGACGGCGGTTTCGAAGCGCTGGCGGCGATTGCCCGGCGCGAGCTGAGCGTACAGTATGACGTGGTCTTCATCGACTGGCGCATGCCGGATCTGGATGGCTGGGAAACCAGCTGCCGCATCCGCAAACTGATGCCGGAAGGGCATGTGCCGCTGATCGTCATGGTCACCGCGCATGACCGTGAGTTGCTGGCGCAGCGCCGCGCTGAACTGGAACCGGTGCTGGATGGCTTTGTCGTCAAGCCGGTCACGGCCTCGCTGCTGTTTGATGCGGTGGCCGATGCGCGGCTGGGGCGGCGCTCGCTTGGCTCAGCCGTGGCGGCCCCATCGCAGCAGCGTCTGGCGGGCTTGCGGCTGTTACTGGTCGATGATAATCCCACCAATCTGCAGGTGGCCGGCGAGTTGCTGGGCAATGATGGGGCGGATGTCGAGCAGGTCAATGGCGGGCAGGCGGCCTTGTCCGCGTTGAGCCGGCCCGGGCCACTGCCGGACCTGATCCTGATGGATATCCAGATGCCGGACATGGATGGCTACGCTGCCACGGCGGCTATTCTGGCGCGGCTGGGGGAGCGCGCGCCACCGATTGTCGCGATGACGGCGAATGCCATGCTGGCCGATCGCGAGGCGGCACTGGCGGCGGGCATGGTCGATCATGTCGGCAAGCCGTTCGATCTGGTGCAGCTGATTGCGGTGATCCGGCGCCACACCAGCGCTAGCGGCCAGACGCCGCTGGCGCTGGCGTTGCCGGTGGCAGCCAGTAGCGTCGCTGCTGTGGCGCCGGCGCCGGGCGCCGGCCTGGCCATGCTCGACAGCGAGGCCGCGCTGCGCCGCATGGGCGGGTTGAAGCCGGTGTATCTGATCGCCCTGCGCAGCTTTATGGCGGAAGCCCTGCGGCTGGACGCGGGCATGCAAGAGGCGGCCGCCGTCCGCCAGCCCGACCCGGCGCTGGCGGCGCTGCATACGCTGAAGGGGCTGTCCGGCACCGTGGGCGCCGACCGTCTGGCCCGGCTGGTCGCGCAGGCCGAGCTGGCCTTGAAGGAGGACGGCGAGCAGGCGATGGGCTGGCCGCTGGTGCAGCAAGTGCACCAGGAATTGCCGGCCGTGATGGATGCGGTCGAGCTGCTGGCACGCCAGCTCGACGCGGCGATTCAGCCTACTGCGTGACGGGCTGGAAGCCGTCGGCGCTGATCTCGAGCTCGGTCACTTCGCCGTAGCCGGCGGCGATGGCACGGATCTCGTCGGCCTTCCCGATCAGCACCGTTTGCAGCTGGGTGCGCGGGAAGTGCTGCGCCACCAACTGCTTGGCGCGGGCCGGCGTCAGGTTGTCGACATCCTGCATGAAGCGGTCGATCTGCGCCCGTTCGACCCGCGCCGCATACATATCACCCAGTAGTGCGGCCAACTGCTCGCTGGTTTCATAGCGCGGCGGGAACTGGCCCTTGACGTAGGCCTTGGCGGACTCCAGCGTGGCGGCGTCGATACCCTGGTCCCACAGCCGCTGGTAGGTCTTGTGTGCGAGGGCCAGCGCGGCCCCGGTCTTGGCGGTGGCGGTGAACGAGGATATGGCGAAGGTGCCGGTCTGCGACAGCGTGGCGAACTCGCTGCGGGCGCCATAGGTCAGGCCGGAATTGACGCGCAACTCATCATTGAGCCAGGAGGTGAAGCGGCCACCGAGGATGGTGTTCAGCACTTGCAGCGGCACGTAGTCGGGATCATTGCGGGCGATCCCGGCGCCGCCGATCAGGAAAGTGGTCTCGATCGCATCCGGCTTGTTGACCAGCCAGACCCGCGCCTTGCTGGCCTGCACCTTGCCATAGTCGGGCGTCTGCGGCGCCGGGCCGCTCGCCTGCCAGCCGCCGAACAGCGTTTCGATCTGGCGCCGCATCTCGGCCGGCTGGAAATCGCCGACCACGATCAGGGCAGCATTGTCGGGCCGGTAGTAGCGCTGGTGAAAACCTTGCACATCGGCCGCTTGCAGCGCGGACAGGCTGCTGACGGTGCCGCCGGCCGGGCTGGCATATGGCGCCGTGCCGAACAGCATGGCGCGGTAATAATTGGCGGCCACATTGCGCGGCGCTTCCTTGCCCTGCTTCAGGCCGTTGACCTTGCGGTCGCGCAGCTTGGCCAGCTCGGCCGGATCGAAGCTCGGTTGCTGCAGCAGTTCGGCGAACAGCGGCAGCAGCGTGGCGGCGTCGGCGCGGGCGAAGTTGGCTTGCACGGTGCTTTGCTCGGGACCAGCGCCGCCAGCCAGACGGCCGCCGCGGAAATCGAACGCTGCATCGATGGCGGCTTTGCTGTGCTGGCGGCTGCCCAGCAGCAGGGCGTCGCCGGTCAGGTTGGACAGGCCGGGCTGGCTGGCGTCATGGACGGCGCCGGCCTTGACCACGGCGCGTACCGTAATCAGCGGCACTTCATGGCGCTCCATCAGGTACACGGTCAGGCCATTCGGCAACGTGGTGTGTTCGAAGGCGGGCAGGCGGAATTCGGCGGCGGCCGTCAGCGCGCTGGCCGGCAGCAGGGTGGCGGCGACGGCGGCACGCAACAGTGTTGGGATCATCTCAGTCCTCCTTCGCAGCCAGCACGCCGATGGTGCGCTGCGATTTTTTCAGGTATTTGGCGGCGACGGCCTGGATCTCGGCCGGCGTCAGTTTCTGGTAGGCGGCCGGCGCGTCAAACAGTTGCTGGTAGCCGCCATGGAACACTTCATAGTTGCCCAGCAACTGGGCCTTGCCATTGATGGTTTCTTGCAGGCGGTACAGGTTCAGCAGCTTCTGGTTTTTGACCTTTTGCAGCTCCTGCTCCGTCACGCCATGCTGGATCACCTGATC
>JBGSBQ010000296.1:0-5209 GCA_041730475.1 Sphingomonadaceae bacterium | reverse complement strand
AATAATATATTCAGCGTCACTCAAAGGCTCAGCGCTTCCTTTGCAATATCCAATTTGAGGGCGAAAAAAAACTCCTGCACTTGCCATCAATGCGCCGAAGAGCAACAGGAGGAGGACATTTTGGTGTTTTATATGTTCAGTCATTAAAAAAACGATTACTTGAACTTCCGCTTATGGCCGAACCCGGCCGACGGCGTTCAGGATAGCAGCTTGCGCAGCTGCAAAACTCACGGATTCTCACGCTAGGCCGAGAGCGCCCCTGAGCGGACACCTTGCCCGCCTGAAGAAGTCGCGATCGTTAATCAGATTTATAAATCGTACTCAGAGGATCCCGCCGGTGACCGTCGTATAGCCAAGGTGCTAAATTCTGCCCAAGTTACCCGTCCCGACGGGCGGCATTGGACGCCTGATATTGTCAGGTACATGCCAAAAAGCGAAAAGTACATCGGAAATCTGATCTTCAATAAGTCATCTTACAAGCTTCACATCAGCCCTGCTCGAAATCCCCCGCAGTCGTGGGTGTGCTACGATTCAGCGTTCCCAGCTACCGTGCCTCTGCAGCTATTTGAGGCTCCGCAGCGCGAAAGATCCAGGCGATTTCGTCGTTACTCCAAAGAGCGGCTGGTACCAGCCCGGCTAATGCACGGCTGTACGATCCGGCCATCGGGCGCTTCATCAGTGCGGATCCAAATGTGCCGTATCCGACCAATATCCAGTCGTTTAATCGCTATACGTACACACGCAATAACCCCCTTGTGATGATTGATCCAAGTGGATTCAAGGAAGATGACGAGGTGGCGAGCATTAAAAAGCGGCAAAAGGATGATGGCGGTGCTGCTGCCACTGCGGCCGGCTGGAAAATTATTTATTACATTAGCGATAGCGGCATTACTAAAATTTCGTTAACGTTGTGGGTGGTTGATGGTATGCGGGCGATTCATGAGACTAGAGTTCGAGGTGTCCTTGCTGCTACGACGGCATTAAATACTGGTGGGTATGTAGGTGCGAAGGCAACGTTAGTAAATGGTCCAATCAATGGCTGCGCTATAGCGCTTCGATGCGATTCGATTCCATCCAAGGTGATAACTTTGGTATCACAAATAAATAACGCTCATTTCTTAAAAATGGCGATTTTATATCACTTTGGAGATCACGATATCAGGATAATCAAGATCCAGCTACAAAGACGGCGTTAGCAGGATGGGCTCCTCAAGTTTTAAATAATCTAAATATTTTTGCAAAAACTTTATTAATTGACTAGTTGGAATATTTCACAATCGCAGCTCAATGGTACTGATGCTCAAAAATATACTACCATGAATAATGTCGGACTTGACTTGGCGATTACTCATGCGAATGCCTATCGATCTGAAAGATAAAATCGGAGTTCCGGGTATTTTTACTCCGCAAAGGGCAGCAGAATATCACTGGTTTATCTTTGAAATTATGGCGTATCCGCCGGTTTCTTTTGGTGGTACGATTGGTCATCTCCCAGCAGATAATTATTCTGGTTTTTGGTGCGGTGGATGCGATGGCAAAAAAAACTAATATACTGATTGTAATCACACTTCTATTGTTTGCGGTATTTTACACATACAGCAAAAGAACAATTGAAATTAACATAGCAAGCGTTAATTTTAAATTCCCAGCAAAGGCGGTAGTTAGTGCAACTGGGATCTGGGCCGGTGGTCTAGATACTAATCAGGAGGCATTTGTTGTATTCCCGAATGGTCCATATCTCGGAAGCTGGGGAATATCTCTTCAATCAAGTAAAGACCGGCGTGGAAATGGCATGCCTGATGAGATTGAAGGCATGCTAACTAATGGTGATAATTTTTTGTCAAAAAATACCTTCGGATGGTTTGAATGTGGGGCCGAATGTGGACGGGATAGATGGTTTTTTCGGAAATTTCCGAATAAATCCGACTCGACATATTCTGTTGGGACCGTGGTATGCTTTTATAGAAGTTATTGCAATCTCTTCCTCTCCTATCGCGATGTGGATGTAAGAGTGGCACTAGAGCCGCTACGTGTAAGTGACGCTCCTGCGGTACTGGACCAAGTGATCGTATTGCTCGAAAAATATGACGCAAAAAGTGAAATTAAATCAAACTTATTGCATTGATATCTAGACGGCATCTAGAAAAGGTGCTGTAAGTTTATTGAAGGGTTGTGTAGCTACGGCAGCTCGGATGATGGCCAAAATTTTCTCAAAATTGGTGCACATGAAGGTCCGCTCCTGGCCGAACACGGAAGTTCTTGGGAGAATGTCCACATCAGCCTCCTGTGTCAAACATTATTGTGTTTTGTCGAACTTTATTGTTTTGTGTCCGACTTTATTGTTCTCCCACAGCAGCGCTTGCCGCTAATGCCGACCTTAGCCCCACGGCAAAGCTGGGGTCAGACCCGGCGGGTCTGACCCCAGTGTTACGCCGGTGGGGGGGTATGCGCCGCTGATTAGTGCAGCGCCGTCCCAACGCAGCACCAGCAACGTCAGATCATCCGACGCTTCGGCAGCGCCGACGTGAACACGCACATCGTCGCGTACCGCCTGCACGATTGCCGTAGGCGACAGCGGCGCCGCACCAGCCGCCAGTGCGGCCAGCAGCTGATCGAGCCGCGCATTCCCATACAAGTCGCCGGCCAGATTCATCGCCTCCGTAATGCCGTCCGTCGTCAGGCACAGGCATTCGCCGGGTGCCAGCTGGTATCGCTGCACCGGATAGTCAAAATCCTCCAGCACGCACAACGGCGGTCCATCGGCCGACTGCAAGCGCTCAATCCGGCCATCGGTCAGCACCCGACGCGGGGCATCATGCCCGGCATTACACAGCACAATGCTGCCATCACTGGCGTCCAGTATGCCTGCCACGCTGGTCACAAACAGCATCTCGGGATTCTCGCGCAGCAGTTCCTGATTGGCGGCATACATGATGGCGGCCATCCCCGCCTCGCCCCGCAAAGCGATACTCTTGGAAAGCGCCTTGGCCACCACCATGAACAAGCTGGCCGGCAGCCCCTTGCCTGAGACGTCGCCAATCAGGAAGAACACCCGGTCCTGATCCAGCATGAAGAAATCGTACAGGTCGCCGCCAACTTCCCGCGCCGGTTCCAGCAACGCATCGAGCGAGAAGCGCTGCTCGCCCGGAAAGGCTGTCCCGGGCTGCGGCAAGCTGGCCATCTGGATACGGCGCGCGGCATTCAGCTCACCGGCAGTGCGCGCTGCGCTCTCTCGTGCCAGCTGCAGTTCACGTTCACTGCGCTGGCGTTGCTGTACCGCTGCCACCAGCATACTGGCCAGCAGGCTAAGACTGACGGCCGCCAGCACGCATAACACGCTGGCGGCATCGTACAACCAGCCCGCCCGGGCAAACAAGGCGGCCCCCGTGCCCAGCGTTGCGGCGCCCAGTGCGCCCGCCAGCAAGGCCGCTGCGCGCAACCGTAGCAGCGGTGCCGCCCAGATCAGCAGCAGGCTGGCGCACAAGGCGGAACATCCTTCCGCGACGGCCATCCAGCGCGGCCGCTGCAGCCAGCTGCCATCAATGAAACTCTCGATCAGCTGCGCATGCGTATCCACGCCGGGCAGATAGTCCCCGCGCGCATTGGTCTTGTAGTCGGACAGTCCGAGCCCGGTCATGGCCACGATGACGATAGTGTCGCGAAACGCATCCGGCGCCACCTTGCCGTGCAAGATCTGCTGCGCCGACACATAGCGCTGCGCCACCGGTGCCGAGAAATGCACCCATACGCTGGCATCCGGTTCGGTAGGCAGTTGCAGCGGACCGGTGCTCACAGACTGCATGCCGGCGGGATTCGCTCCGTACCCATGACGGCGCTCCTTGAGTGCCACCCGCAACAGCTCCAATGCCAGTGATGGCACCAGCGTATCGTGCACCATGGACAGCATCGGCACCCGCCGCACGATCCCGTTTTCCTGCTCAAAATTCAGCAAGCCCTGTCCGCGCGCCGCGCCTTGCAGCAGCGGCAGACTGGCCAGTACCTGCGGGAAGCGCTGCAGCGGCAGCGTGGCCGGGTCCGGACCGCGCACCGGCCACACGCGCAGGCTGTCGCTGGTCGCGCTGGTCACATATTTCAGGCCGGCGGCCCCCAGCACTACCGGCGCACGCCGCATGGCCGCAGCGAGCACCTCGTCGTGCACGGGCAAGGCCTGTAACTGCTGTCGCAACGGGCCGTCAGGCAGGCGCGCGGCCAGCTGCTCCGGCGAGGTCTGGTCCGATTCCGGCATCAGCACATCGAGGCCGATTGCCAACGGCTGTTGCGCCGCCAGCGCATCGATCAACTGGGCCAGCCGGTCGCGCGGCCACGGCCACTGGCCAAATTCCTTCAGCGAAGCATCGTCAATGTCGATGATGTAGACCAGCGCCCGCTCCGGCTGGCGCGGCAACCAGCGTTGATAGGCATCGAACTGCGCCAGCCGCACCGCCGGCAGCGGTCCGTCAGCGGGCAGCAATAACAACGCGGACAGTGCCAGCGCGATCAACAGGGCCAGCACACGCCCCTGCGCGGCGAACAGGCCAGTGCCAAACCGGATCCGCAGCTGGCGCAGCACGGCCACGCCTAGAGGGAAATTTCCATGCCGTCGTAGGCCGACACGATTTCCAGTGGCGCCTCGCCGGTGATTTCAGCGTAACGCCGCGTCTCTGCCAGTACCCGCGCGATCTGCGCATCGTCGTAAATCGGCTCGTGGTGGAACAGGCACAGTTGCCGGACCCCGGCCAGCTGGCACAGCTCGACCCCAACTACATTGCTGGAATGGCCCCAGTCGGCCTTCACTGAAATGGAATCGGCCAGCGAGTACATGGCGTCGAAAATCACCAGATCGGCATCCCGGAAGAAATCGACAAAGGCCACCCGCTCGGCGGCGTTATCCAGCTTGTGCTCCGAGTCGGTACTGTAGATCAGGCTACGGCCGCCGTGCTCCAGCCGGTAGCCATACGAATCGCCGGCATGCAATTGCAGCTTGGCAGTCACGCGCAAGCCATTGATCTCGATAGTCACGCCGGGCTGCAGGTAGCGGAACTCGATCTTCGCCCCCAGCTGGTGAAATCCGACCGGGAAGCTGATCGCCTCCTGCTGGCGGCGAAACGCTTGTTCCAGCTGCGCATGGCAGCCGTAGATAATGATGTGATTGCCGGGGATATACGCCGGCGTGAAAAACGGAAACCCCATGATGTGGTCCCAGTGCAGG
>JBGSBQ010000295.1:0-5220 GCA_041730475.1 Sphingomonadaceae bacterium | reverse complement strand
GGTAGAGCTGGGCACGGTTGGCGACCGAGGCGGCGCGGAAGCCGTCGAACACTTCGATGGGCAGGCCGCCCGGATTGGTCGCGGTCTTGAGCATCAGCGGCGGCACCGCCGAGATCAGGCCCAGCTTGGCGATGCGCTTGGTGCCGTGACGGCCAACATAGCGCGCCACTTCGCCACCGCCGGTCGAGAAACCGGCCAGAATGATGTTCTTCAGATCCAGCGCTTCGATGACCTGCGCCAGATCGTCGGCGTAGTGGTCCATGTCGTTGCCGTCCCATGGCTGGCTCGAACGGCCGTGGCCGCGACGGTCGTGCGTGATGACGCGGAAGCCGTTGTTGGCCAAGTGGAAGGCCGCCGATTCCCAGCTGTCCGAACTTAACGGCCAGCCGTGGCTAAGTACCACCGGTTGACCGGTCTTCGGACCCCAATCCTTGTAGTAGATCTCGACGCCGTCACGGGTGGTGATGGTGCTGCCGGTCTTGGCGAGCGCGCCGCCATGTACCGCCGGCGCCGCCTGCGCGCTGCTGCTGGCTAAGGCGGCCAGTGGCACGGCAATCGCTGCGGCCGCAGCGCTGGCACCGCCGAACAGTGCGGAACGACGGGAAATGCTGACTTGGTCTTGGGATGCGTTGCTCATGATGGACTCCGTAGTGGATAGTTAGCGATCTAGTAGTGAACTATGTTTGCATCTTCTGGGGGTGGTTGTTTCTGCCCATGTGCACACTATATATAGTGTGCTATTGAATAGCAAGTGATTTCTTGAATTTTTCCAACTTTCTGCGAGGCAGGCCCAAAATCGACCAGCCTGCTGTGCCTGCGTGCAGTAGGTGGTCAAGCGCATCTCCTTGCAGGCAGTTCGTGTGCCCACCGTGCTGTGGCACAGCCCATACACAGACGGCGTATGCGGGAGGGCGGCTAACGCCGGCGCCAGTGTCGCTGGTGTCGATCAAGCCTTGTGAACTACTTCAAAATGGTAACCATCGGGATCCATCACATCGGCGGCGTAGTAGCCCGGGTAATATTCGAGCCTGAATCGCGGTGAAATACGGTCCTTGCCGCCGGCCAGCATCGCAGCTGCGTAGAACGCGTCGACATGCTGGTTGTCGGAAGCTTCAAAGCCCCAATGAATTGCTTCCGGCGCTGGGGTTCCTTGCTTGAGCCAGAAGAAAGCGCGCTTGCCGTCGCCGAAGCCCCACAGATCGGGATGCCCGTCTGCGCCCTTGAAGGGCATGAACATCGCGATGTTGAGCGGCGCCAGGGCTGCTTCGTAAAACTTCAGCGACCGCTCAACCTCGCTGACACTCAGAATCATGTGGTCCAACATTGCTTTTCTCCCGTTGCAGTAAATGTTAAGCACGACCGTCGCTCGCTTGCTACACACCAAAAAACAGTAGCTCTCCTTAGGTATGTAAGAATATAGTGGTTTGTAAGCCTGCGTAAGGAGGCACTTTTCAGTCAGTCACGCACCTGGAGGTAAGTCTTGAGCACCAGAGAAAAAAGAACGATGCCGCTTGATCCTGCCACCGTTTGCAAAAGCAAGGACCCGGGCGCCATCCGCGAAGTACTGACCAAGGTGGGCGATAAATGGAGCATCTTCGTTTTGCTGACACTGGAGATGTTTCCGGATTGGCGCGCCCGCTTTTCCACGATCGAGAAATGCATCCCCGGAATTTCGCAGAAGATGCTGACGGTCACGTTGCGCAACCTGGAGCGCGATGGTCTGATCGTGCGCGAGGTGTTTGCGGAGATCCCGCCACGGGTTGAATACCAGCTCACTGAACTCGGGGAAAGCTTGCTTGATCCGTTGCAGAGCCTTTTTGGCTGGGTGAATGCGCACGCCGAGCAGGTGAGGGCAGCGCAGGACAGGTACGACGCTAGATAGTCGTGGGGCGGGCAGTAATTGTATGTCTGCCGGAGTCAGGATCTCTACCTGAGTGCATCGGCAACGCGGGACGGGATGATCGGCGCCGTATGCCTTGCCAGATGGCCGTCAGTGCGCTGCGCCGATGGTACCTTCACGGCATCGTCGGCGCAGCGGCTTACGCCAGCAGTACCCGCTGTTGCGGGGCTCGCACCGGCGCGTCAAATTTGAAGACCCGCACTGCGGTCATCAGCGTGCCGGCCTGCTCCTGCAGTGACAGTGCCGCAGCGGACGCTTCCTCAACCAGCGCCACATTGTGCTGGACCACCCCATCCATCTGCGCGATGCTTGCATTGATCTGGCCAATGCCCGAGGTTTGCTCGCGGCTCGCCGTAGCGATCTCGGAAATGATTTCATTGACGGACTTAACGCTTGCCTGAATGTCTTCCATGGTCGCTCCAGCTTGTGCTGCCAACACGGTACCGGCTTCAATCCGGGCCACCGAGTTATCGATCAATATTTTGATTTCCTTGGCAGCACCAGCCGAGCGTTGCGCCAAATTGCGGACCTCCGACGCGACCACGGCAAAGCCGCGCCCCTGTTCGCCGGCGCGGGCCGCTTCGACCGCCGCGGTGCGCGCCAAAATATTCGTCTGGAACGCGATGCCATCGATGACGCCGATGATATCGACAATCTTCTTGGCAGCGCCGTTGATCTCGCCCATCGTGGCGACGACCTGCGATACCGCCAAGCCTCCCTTGCTTGCCACCGTCGATGCCGACTCGGCCAATTGGTTGGCTTGCAATGCATTGGTGGCGTTCTGGGTCACGGTCGAGGTCAGGTGGTCCATCGACGTTGCCGTCTCCTCCAGTGACGCCGCTTGTTGTTCAGTGCGTTCCGACAGCTCGGCGTTGCCGTTTGCCACCTCCGAGGCGGACGCATGGATGTAGTCCGAGCTGCTGCGGATCGTCCCGACGAGCTCACGCATGGCGCCCTGCATCTTGACCAGACTGCGCAACATGCCGCTGGCTTCGCATTGCCCGTCGGCGACCAAATGCTGGGCCAGGTCGCCGCCGGACATCGCCTCGGTTGCGGCAACGGCCAAATCCAGGCGTCTCGTGTAAGACGCCACCGTTTTCCACACCATCAGCGCGGCCAGCAGGCAACTGCCCAGCAGCAGCGCCATCACCACGGCGATCAGCGTTTTTTGCTTCGCATAGGCGGCATCATATTGCTGCTGCTGGGACGACTGCAGCGCGCTGATTTTCTGTTGCAAGGCCTTTTCAAAGGAAATATATTCCGGCAGCGTCGCCGTCACCGAGCGCACGATGGCGGTCCAGTCTTTCGACTCCGCGGCGACTATCCCCGGCATGATACCTTTTGCAAAATAGGCTTCATACATCGCCCTGAGTTCGTCGACGCTGATGCCGCTGTCGTCGCTGCTGGCGGATTTCAGTGATTGCCAAAGGGACGCGTTCTTGGCCATTTCGGCGCGGATGGTATCGGTATGGGCCGACAATGGGTGGGTATGGAAGGGACTGACCGACTGCGCCGGATCGTGCATGAAACTCGCGTACAAATGGAAGCGGAGGTTTTTAGTGTTCGCGTCAATCTGACGCAATGGCAGGATCACGTCAGCGTAGCTGCTGCGTACCGATTGCACACTCGTCGTAAATTGCCCAGAAAGGAATAACAGGGATAGCGAGGAGATTCCGGTTATAGCCAGCAGCAACGCGACCACGAGGATACCCAGCAGCTTTAGTTTCATAGCACATCCCATTCTGGTCGAAAAAAAGACACCGGAACGTAGTCAGCTTTGACCCGGCAGGCATCTTGGAGTTGGAAAAGAGGTGCGGCGCGGAGTCTTGCGCCGGTGGAATATCTCGAGTGTATCGGTTTTTGGAATTTTTAAAACTTATATATCTGATTTATCAAAAACGATTAATTTGACTGTTGGTTGCAGGCGACAACATACTGGCCGGGGGGGCATCGTTCCCACACTGAGCCGTACAGAGATGCGCCAGATACCGCTGCTGTCGCATACTATGCACAGCATGTCTGACAGGCCCGGGGCCTGCCAGCACGCTGCTTCAGTTTATTTTTTCTGAAGCTGCTTCAGCACTTCGTCAGTGCTGTACACCGCGCTCGCGATGTAGCGGAAATTTACCAGAGCGCTGAGGTAGCCGTCACCATCTGGCAGTTTTGGGCCGGCTACGGCATCACGCACCACGGCCACTTCAAACCCACGTTCGAGGAATTCGCGTAAATGCGACTCCACGCAGAGGTTGGACGCCATCCCCGTCAAGATGATCTTGTTGATCCCTTGCTTACGCAGTTGCAGCATCAGGTCGTTGCTCTGCGGGCCGTACAACTTATGCGGGGCGGCGATCACGGTGTGATCATTTTCGATGTACTGCTTGAACTCTGGCATGAAATCTGCGCCGGAGTTGCGGAATCCATCCAGCGTGAGCGCGCCGGCACGGTCAAACATGTGCAGTTTGTGCTGCGCGGTTTCTGCCGGACCACCAAACTTCCATTTATGGTCATGCGGATAATAGTAGTGCGGAGAAATAGCGACCGTGACGCCGGCTTTCTTGCTGGCCTCGAACAGCTGCAGCAAGTGCGGCACCAGCTTCTGCTCCGTTACGCTGGTGCCGAAGATTGGCCAGCCGGCCCCTTTGTCGCTCATGAAGTCAACCTGCGGATCAATCACCACCATGGCGGTATGGGCAAGGTCCCACGTGAAATTGGAAGGTGGCAATGCTGGCGACGCCGGGTTTTCATAGGCAGGGTTGGTCGCGGCGAAGGCAGACCCCAGCGACAGGCCTGCGGCCAAAGTCAGGGCGGCGGCGGCCAGGTGGGTAGACAGGTACTTGGTGTTCATCGTGTACTCCAGTTCGGTTGGTGAGGACTACACGATAGTAGGAGCGGCGTCCGTGATGGTTCGCCTAAGGTTCGTTTTCGTCCCGCCGGCAAACGATCATGGCAACCCTGCGCTACACTGGCCGCATGGATACCATGACACTCAGCCACGCCTTAAGCCAGCTCGATATCGTAACTTCCCCGTTCGATGCGGTGGAAGCGCGCCCGACCTGGTCGCCGGACGCCATCGCCAGCGGCCAGGCGATGTTAGTGATCGTGCTGCGAGGCAGCGGCAGCATCCGGCTCGGCGAGCGCCTTACCCCAGTGCGGGCTGGCCAGCTGTGGCTGATCAACGGTGCACAGGCGCCAGAACTATCGTCGGAACCTGATAGCGATGGACTCGCGCTGGCCACCGGGGTGTTGCGGGTGAGTTTGTTAGATGGGCGGAATATGTTCGATTTCATCGAGACGCCCCATGTCTACGACGCGGCCGGGAG
>JBGSBQ010000294.1:0-5226 GCA_041730475.1 Sphingomonadaceae bacterium | reverse complement strand
GTCTTCATCGAGCGCGTGATGCGCCCGCTGCGCCGCGATTTCCCGGCGCTGAACATCGTCTTCGAACACATCACCACCAAGCACGCCGCCCAGTACGTGGCAGAAGCGGAAGGCCCGATCGCCGCGACCATCACCGCGCATCACCTGCTGTACAACCGTAACGACATCTTCAAGGGCGGTATCCGTCCGCACTACTACTGCCTGCCAGTGCTGAAGCGTGAAGAGCACCGGCTGGCGCTGGTCACCGCTGCCACCAGCGGCGACGAGCGCTTCTTCCTCGGGACCGACTCGGCACCGCACGCGCAGGGCGCCAAGGAAGCCGCCTGCGGCTGCGCCGGTTGCTATACCGCGCTGCACGCGATGGAGCTGTATGCCGAGGCGTTCGAACGCGCCGGCGCGCTGGACAAGCTGGAAGCCTTCGCTAGCCTGAATGGCCCGGCCTTCTACGGCCTGCCGCGCAACGAAGGCACCATCACGCTGAAGCGCGAACAGTGGACGCTGCCGGACACGCTGCCGCTGGCCGACCAGCAAGTGGTGCCGCTGAACGCCGGCGAAACCATCAACTGGAAGATGGTATAAGGCGTGCTGGAAGTCATCGACTGGTCGCGCGGCTGGTACCACTCGGTACTGTCGGCGGCTGGCACGCTGGATCGGGACGCGGCCGGCGTGCTGCAGGACCGCTTCATCGACGCCTTCAACACCGGTGCCACAGCGCTGGCATTGCGCAATCATCTGGGCCTGCCGCTGTCGTTCGTGCCGCAGGCCGCGCTGCCGGAGGGCACCGCGTATGAAGCGTTCATCAGTGCCACTGGCGGCGTGCCGACGCGCGACAACCTGCACGATTTTTTCAATGGACTGGTGTGGCTTAGCTTCCCGCGCATCAAGGTGCAGCTGAATGCCTTGCAGGCGGCGCAGATTGCGCTGGCCGGCGTCGGCAAGTCGCGCGGACCGGCACGCGACGCTGCCACCATCTTCGACGAGAACTCGGCCTTGCTGGTGGTGCGCGATAACGCCGACGGCCAGGCGCTGGCCGAAGCATTGCGTAACCATCAGTGGCGCGACGCTTTTGTCGAACGGCGCGCCAGTTTTGAGCGCGACGCGCAGGTATGGCTGTTCGGCCACGCATTGATGGAAAAGCTGGTGGCCCCTTACAAGGCTATCACCGCGCATACCCGCGTGGTGTTTGCCGATGACGCCTACTTCACGCTGTCGCACAATGCCCGCCGCGCATGGCTGGATGCCGCCGTGGCACAGCAACTGGCCGAACAGGGCCTGAGTAACGCCGGCTTTACGCCACTGCCGGTGCTGGGCGTGCCCGGCTGGTGGCCCCAGCAGGACGACAGTTTTTATGACGACGTCACAGTGTTCCGCCCCAAGCGGGTCGCTGTCACCCCTCACTGATCAAGGCCGCGCGTGCGGCAGAAAGTGCACACCATGACGCAAGTAATACGCTGGGGCATACTGGGTACCGGCAAAATCGCTACCGCCTTCGCCACCGCTTTGCAGGATACGCCCGGTGCCCAGCTGGTGGCCGTTGCTTCGCGCAGTGTAGATAGCGCTAACAAGTTCGGCGCGCAGTTTGGCGTCACGCGCTGCCACGGCAGCTACCAAGGGCTGGCCGATGATTTGGAAGTTGATGTGGTCTATATCGCCACGCCGCATCCCATGCATCACGAGAACGCCATCATGTGCCTGAACGGCGGCAAGGCGCTGCTGGTCGAGAAATCGTTCACGATGAACCGTCGTCAGGCCGAGGACATCATCGCACTGGCGCGCGCCAAGCAGCTGTTCGTCATGGAAGCCATGTGGACCCGCTTTATGCCAGCCGTGGTCGAAGCCAAGCGCATCGTCGACAGCGGCGAGATCGGCACGCCGGCCAATGTCAGCGCTGATTTCGGATTTACTTCGGAGGCCGGGCCGGAGCATCGCTTGTTCAACCCGGAACTGGGCGGCGGTGCGCTGCTCGATCTCGGGATTTATCCGCTGTCGATGGCGTCGTTCTTCCTTGGTGACGTGGTTGGCGTGCAGGCGCAGGCCGAGATGGCCGCCACCGGCGTCGACATGCAAACGGCGTTCACCCTACAGCATCAGGGCGGTGGCGTCTCGACCAATCTGTGCAGCCTGCGTTCGCGCACGCCGACCGAGCTGACCATCTCCGGCAGCAAGGGCTTTGTGCGCCTGCACGACCGTTTCCACAATACGGAGCGCATCAGCGTGACGCTGGTGGACGGCAAGGGCCGCAGTGAGCGCACCATCGACCTGCCGCGCAGCGGCAATGGCTACACGCATGAGGCGCAGGAAGTGGGGCGCTGCCTGCGGGCTGGCCTGATCGAGAGCCCGGTCATGCCACACGACGAAACGCTGAGCATCATGGGGACGCTGGATGCGATCCGGGGCCAGATCGGTTTGCGTTACAGCGCTGACCAATAACAGCAGCAGCGGGCTGGTCTGGAACGCGGTAGTATCTCAGGCTCGTCCCCTCAATTCATTTGTCTCGTCAGGATTTGTCATGTTCGTCGCCACCCGCGCTCCCTCGCTGAAAACCGTGCTACTGGCCAGCGGGGTGGTGCTGACGCTGGCCATGGGCGTGCGGCATGGCTTCGGCTTCTGGCTGCAACCGATCTCGCAGGCGAATGGCTGGACCCGCGAAACCTATTCGCTGGCGATGGCCATGCAGAATTTGCTGTGGGGCGTATTCGGCCCCTTCGCCGGCATGGCGGCCGACCGCTTCGGTACCATGCGCGTGGTACTGGTCGGCGCGTTCAGCTACATGCTGGGGCTGATCTGGATGGCGACTGTCACTAATCCCACGCTGTTCATCATGGGCACTGGCGTGTTTGTCGGCCTCGGGCTGGCGTGTACCGCGTTCGGCGCCGTCAGCGGCATCATCGGCCGGGTGGCGCCGATGGAAAAGCGCTCGTGGGCGTTTGGCGTATCCGGCGCCTGCAGCTCGTTCGGTCAGTTCCTGATGATGCCGGTCGAGCAGCACTTGATTTCCGCGCTCGGCTGGCAGCATGCCTTCTACCTGCTGGCGGGACTGGTGGTGGTGGCGATGGTGCCGATGTCGTTCTTCCTGCGTGAACCGGCTGTCGAACAGGGTCATGGTCCGCAACAGAGCATCATGGAAGCGATGCGCGAGGCGATCGGCAACCGCTCCTTCCTGCTGCTGGTGGCGGGCTATTTCGTGTGCGGCTTCCAGCTGGTGTTCATCGGCGTGCACATGCCGGCCTACCTGAAGGACAAGGGGCTGGACAATCCGAACATCGCAGTGATGGCGCTGGCACTGATTGGCTTGTTCAATATCTTCGGTTCCTACTACGCCGGCCAGCTGGGCGGGCGTCTGCCGAAGCGCTACCTGCTGTCGGGGATCTACCTGATGCGCTCCATCGTGATTACGCTATTCCTGTTGGCGCCCCTGTCGGCGATGTCGGTGTATGTGTTCGCGGCGGCGATCGGTTTCCTGTGGCTGTCGACGGTGCCGCTGACGAACGGGATTATCGCCAGCGTGTTCGGCGTCAAGCACATGGCTATGCTGGCCGGGATGGTGTTCTTCTCACACCAGCTGGGCAGCTTTATCGGCGTCTGGCTGGGTGGTTACCTGTACACCAAGCTGGGTAGCTACGACGTGGTGTGGGGCATCGCGATCGGACTCGGTCTGATGGCGGCACTGGCCAATCTGCCGATCAATGAAAAGCCACTGGTACGCGGTGGTTTGAGCGCAGCATGAAGCTGGCCCGCCTGCTGGCATGGGGCGCTGGCGCGCTGGTGCTGGCGCTGGTATTCATGGCCTATCTGCGGCCCGACTTCCTGCTCGATCTGGGCAACCGCATTGCGATGTGCTTTTAGACCTTGAGGAATTCCTCTTTGCCGCCCAGCCAGCGGGCCAGATGGGCTTCGACGGTGGCGGCTTTTTCCGGCGTGGTGGCGTGCAGCAGGTCGTGCGCCACGTCGCGGGCCTGATCGACTAGCCAGCCGTCGGTCTCCAGATCGGCAAAGCGCAGCATGGCCTGACCGGACTGGCGCGCACCGAGGAATTCACCGGGACCACGGATCTCCAGATCGCGGCGGGCGATTTCGAAACCATCGGTGGTTTCGCGCATCGTCATCAGGCGCTGGCGTGCCACGCCGCCCAAGGGGCCTTGATACAGCAGCAGGCAGGCACTGGCCGCTGAGCCACGGCCGACGCGCCCACGCAACTGGTGCAGCTGGGACAGGCCAAAGCGTTCCGCATGTTCAATCACCATCAGCGAGGCATTCGGCACGTCGACCCCGACTTCGATCACGGTGGTGGCGACCAGCACCTGCATCTGGTTGGCGGAGAAGGCATCCATCACCTCCTGCTTTTCGGCCGGCTTCAGGCGGCCGTGCACCAGACCGACGTTCAGGTCGGGCAGCGCCTCGGCCAGCAGCGCGTGGGTGTCGGTGGCGGTTTGCAGTTGCAGCGCTTCCGATTCTTCGATCAGCGGACAGACCCAGTACACCTGCCGGCCTTCCTGCGCCGCCGCATGGACGCGGGCGATCACTTCATTGCGGCGGTTCTGGTCGATGGCGCGGGTGACGATCGGGCTGCGGCCCGGCGGCAGTTCATCGATCACTGATACTTCCAGATCGGCGTAGTAGGTCATCGCCAGCGTGCGCGGGATCGGCGTGGCCGACATCATCAGCTGGTGCGGGATCGCGCCCTCGTTGCCCTTGTTGCGCAAGGTCAGGCGCTGGCCGACGCCGAAGCGGTGCTGTTCGTCGACGATCACCAGACCCAGATTCGCAAACTGCACCGTGTCCTGTATCAGCGCGTGGGTGCCGATCACCAGCTGGGCCTCGCCCGATTCGATCAGCGCATAGGCGGCCAGCTTATCTTTCTTCTTCAGGCTACCGGTCAGCCACGCGACCTTCACGCCCAGCGGTTCCATCCACGCGGCGATCTTGCGGAAGTGCTGGTCGGCCAGAATTTCGGTAGGCGCCATCAGCGCGGCCTGAAAGCCGCTGTCGATCGCCTGCGTCGCGGCCAGCGCCGACACCACGGTCTTGCCGCTGCCGACATCGCCCTGCAGCAGGCGCTGCATCGGATACGGGTGGCGCAGGTCGGCGCGGATTTCGTTCAGTACGCGCTGCTGGGCGCCGGTCAGCTTGAACGGCAGCGCCGCTAGAAAGCGCTCTGTCAGTGTGCCGATCTGGTCCAGCACTGCCGCGCCCTTGGCGCGGCGGGCCCGCAGCGCGCGTTTCCGC
>JBGSBQ010000293.1:0-5272 GCA_041730475.1 Sphingomonadaceae bacterium | reverse complement strand
GATATTGTGGGAGCAGGGCTGGCCGCCGGCCCGCAATCCGTTTGACATCATTTGCGGCACCTCGGCCGGCGCCATCAACGCGACCGCGCTGGCCTGTCGCGCCGACAATTTCGGCGAAGGCGTGCAAAAGCTGCTCGACGTCTGGCAGCACATCGAGGTCGAGCAGGTGTATCGCGCCGATTCGCTGGGCGTGATCCGTTCCGGCGCGCGCTGGCTGTCGCTGCTGTCGTTCGGCTGGCTGCTGCGCAAATGGCGCGCGGCGCCGCCGGCGTCGCTGCTGGATAACACTCCGCTGGTCGGCCTGCTGCACCGCATGCTCGATCTGCCGCGTCTCGACAACGTGCTGCAGGAAGGCTTGCTGCATGCGCTGGCCGTCACCGCGTCGTCCTACACGGCCGGGAATCACCTGACCTTTTACCAGACCGCCGCCGAAATCGCGCCCTGGATACGGATGCAGCGGGTGGCCTTGCAGGACCAGATCGGCATCGAGCATTTGCTGGCATCGTCGGCCATCCCCTTCATCTTTCCAGCCACGCCCTTGTACATGGGCGGCCACCGCGAGTATTGCGGCGATGGCTCGATGCGCCAGCTGGCGCCGATCTCGCCGGCCATCCATCTGGGCGCCAACAAGGTGCTGGTGGTCGGTGCCGGACGCCTGACCGAACCGGCCCGCAGCGCCGCCGAGAAGGGCGCGGCCCGTTATCCCAGTCTGGCGCAGATCGCCGGCCATGCGATGTCGTCGATCTTCCTCGACAGTCTGGCGGTCGATATCGAACGGCTGGAGCGGGTCAACCGCACCTTGTCGCTGCTGCCGCCGGAGTATCTCGAAAAAACCCCGCTCAAGCAGGTCGACTTGCTGGTGATCGCGCCGTCCGAACGGCTTGACGATATCGCCAGCCGCCACGTGGCCAGCCTGCCGGCGCCGATCCGCACCATGTTGTCCGGGATCGGCGCGACCGAAACGCGCGGCTCGGCGCTGGCCTCGTACCTGTTGTTTGAATCGACCTACACCTGCGAGTTGATCCGCCTGGGTCAGCGCGATACGCAGGCCCGCAAGGACGATGTGCTGGCCTTCTTTAATTCCTGAGCTGAAGGCGAGACGACTGGTGCAGGCGATGCAAGTTTATGGACGTTACTGGCGCTGCCGCTGGCTGCTGGCTTGTGCCTGCTGGTGCCTGTTCATGGGCCTGGCGGCAGCGGCCGCGCCACAGCGCACCTTGCGCTTCGAGCAGCTCAGCGTCGAACACGGGCTGGCACAGGAATCGGTGCTGGCCATCATGCAGGATCAGCAGGGCTTTATCTGGCTTGGCACTCAGGCTGGCCTGACCCGCTTCGACGGCTATCGCACCATCACGTACAAGAGCGTGGTCACCGACACGCGCAGCCTGGTCGACAACTGGGTACGGGTACTGCACATGGACCCGGCCGGGCGCATGTGGATAGGTACCGATGGCGGTCTGGATCGCTACGAACCGCTGACCAAGACCTTCACCCATTTCATGCCGCAGGAGTCGGCCAAACGGGGCAGTGGCAACCGTCACGTGCGGGCGATTGCCGATGATGGTGCCGGTGGCCTGTGGGTGGCCAGCGCCGACGGCCTGCATCGGTTTGATCCCGGCACCGGCCGCTTCAAGAGCTGGCACCATGACGCCGGCGATGCCGGTAGTCTGGCCAGCGACCAGGTGAGCTCACTGGCGCGCGATGCCAGCGGCCGGCTGTGGGTCGGCACGGCGGCCGGGCTGGACATGCTGGCGCCCGGCGCGAATCGCTTCCAGCACTTTCTGGTGGCGACGTCCGGCGACATCCGCGGCAATTCGGTGACGGCGCTGCAGGTCGACAGCGAACAGACCCTGTGGGTCGGTACCATGACGGCACTGGAACAGTGGCGCCTGCAGGGCCAGCAGCCGCAGCGCCGCCGACTGGGCGTGGCCGAGGGCCTGCGTGCGAATTCGCATATTACGGTGCTGTACCAGGACGCGGAGTCCAACGTCTGGGTCGGCAGCAACGCCGACGGCATGTACCGCTGGCTGCCGGCCGAGAACCGTTTGATCCCGTACCGGCACCAGTTCAGCGATAGCCATAGCGTGGCCGACAACCAGATTTCATCGCTGTACCGCGACCGTCTCGGCACGCTGTGGGTCGGGACCTGGAATGATGGCGTCAGCCGGGTCGATCTGGGTAGTGGCGGTTTCGCGCGGGTGGTGCGTCAGGCCGATCAGCCGCATTCGCTGTCCGATAACAAGGTGCGCGCGATTGTCTCCGACGGCAACGGGCGGCTGTGGCTGGGCAGCAGCGGCGGCCTGAATCTGTTTGACCCGATCAGCGGCGAGGGCCGCGTGTACCGGCATGATCCCGGCAATCCGGCCAGCCTTAGTAATGATCAGGTGACGGCGCTGTGGCGTGAAAAAACCGGCGTGCTGTGGATCGGCGGCACCAGCGGCATCAACCGCCTCGATCCGTCCACCGGTGAAATGGGGGCGCTGTCGTTCTCGCATGGCGACGCTGCCAGTGACACCATCCGCAACATCGTCGGCGACCGCAATGGCATCCTGTGGATTGCCTCGCGCGGCGGCTTGCACCGGCTCGATCCGCAGACCATGGCGGTGCAGACCTATCTGCATAATCCATCCGACAGCAACAGCCTGTCCGACAACGTGGTGCGTCCCATCCTCGAGGACCGGCGCGGCAATTTCTGGATCGGTACCTTCAATGGTCTCGATCTGCTGGATCGCAAGACTGGCAAGTTCCGCCATTTCCGGCGCGACGCGCGTGACCAGTCCAGTCTCAGTCACGATGAAGTGCACTATCTGTACGAAGACCCGCGTGGCACCATCTGGGTCGGCACGGCGGCAGGGCTGAACAAGATGGAGGTGGCAGCCGACGGCAGCATCAGCTTCCGCCGCTACCTGCGCAAGGACGGCATCGCCGACGACGCCATCGCATCGATTCTGCCCGATGATGCGGGCAACCTCTGGCTGAGTACCAACAGCGGCCTGTCGCGCCTGAATATCGCGACTGGGCTGGTGCGCAATTACTCGGGCGCCGACGGCACCATCGAAGGTGCTTACTTTGACGGCTCGGCGCTGCGCACGGCCGACGGCACGCTGTACTTCGGCGGCTTCAATGGCATCACCGCCTTCACGCCGCAGGACGTGCGTGAGAACAGCGTGGCGCCGGCGGTGGCCATTACCGACTTCCAGATCTTTAACAAGTCGCTGCGGCCGGGGCAGGGCGAGCACCCGAATGTGCTGAAAATCGCGATCGAGCATACGCGCGCGCTGACCTTGCTGGAGCAGGACTCGGTGTTCTCGCTGGAGTTCGCGGCGCTGCACTATGCGGCGCCACAGCGCAACCGCTTCGCCTACCAGTTGCAGGGCTTTGACGAAGACTGGGTGGTGACCGATTCCAGCAAGCGCTTCGCCACTTACACCAATCTCGATCCGGGTAAATACCTGTTCAAGGTGAAGGCGGCCAACAAGGACGGCATCTGGAACGATAACGCGGCGACGCTGGAAATCACCATCCTGCCGCCCTTCTGGAAGACCTGGTGGTTCCGCCTGCTGATGGCATTGCTGCTGCTGGGGGCCGGCTATGCGATTTACCGGGCCCGCATTCGTGGCCTGCGGCTGCAGCGTTTACGGCTGGAGCAGCTGGTTGGCTCGCGCACCGCTGAAGTCGAGCAAAAGAACCAGCTGCTGCAGCAGCAGAAGGAAGAACTGGAACTGCGCCGGCTGGAAGCGGAGAGCCAGCGTGCCGAGGCCGAGCAGCGCCGCATCGATACTGAACGGCAGAAGGAAGAAGTCGAGCGGCAGAAAGAAAATGTCGAGCAGGCGCACCGCAACATCTCGGTGCTGAGTGAACTGGGACGCGAGATGACGGCCACGCTGGACGTGGAAACCAGCATGCGCATTCTGTATCGCCACGTGAAGAACCTGATGGACGCGCAGATGTTCGGCATCGGTTTCGTGCATGAAGACGAGTGCATGATCGAGTTCCCGTTTGCGCTGGAAAGCGGCGTGCGCACCTTGCCGTACCGGCGTCGCCTCGATGATCCGAACCAGCTGGCCGTGTGGTGTGTGCGCAATGCGCGTGAAATCTTCATCAACGATTTCTTTAGCGAGTACCGCAATTATATTGACGACTCGGGGCTGGACAAGCTGGCGCCGGCGGCCCGCGAAGACGGCGTGGCCGGGCAGGTTCCGCATTCGATGCTGTATGTGCCGCTGTTCACCGAGGACAAGGTGGTCGGCATCCTGTGCGTGCAGAGCGTGGAAAAGCATGCCTACCAGCGGGTCCACCTCGACATGCTGCAAACGCTGGCGTCCTACGCCGCCGCCGGTCTGGAAAACGCGCGCGCCTTCCGCCAGCTGGAAGAAGCGATGCAGGCGCTGCGCAATACGCAGGCCCAGTTGCTGCTGCAAGAGAAGCAGGTGCGGCTGCACACCGACGAGCTGGCGCTGGCCAACCGCGCCTTGCAGGAAAATGACGAGCGGCTGCGGCTGGCCAAGCAGAAGGCCGAAGATGCGACCCGCCAGAAGTCGGAATTCCTGGCCAATATGAGCCATGAGATGCGTACCCCGCTGGCCGGCGTGATCGGCATGCTGGGCTTCGCACTGCGCGACGCCAAGATGCAGGAGACCACCCGCGAGCAGATCCTGCGCGGTCAGGCCAACGCCCAGGCGCTGCTGTCGATCATCAACGACCTGCTGGACTTTTCGAAGATCGAAGCGGGCAAGCTGACCATCGAGAACATCGATTTTGCGCTGGCCTCGGCGGTGGAGAATGTGGTCAGCCTGTTCGAGGAGCAGGCCGCCGCCCATAGCGTCGGCTTCAGTCTGGAGTTCGGTGACGGCCTGCCGCAATATGTGATCGGCGATCCGACCCGCTTGCGTCAGGTGCTGGTGAATCTGGTCGGTAATGCCTTCAAGTTCACCCAGCGCGGCGCGGTGCGGATGCGGGTCGAGCGCAGCGGCGATGCCGGGCGCGCCGGGGTGCACCTGATCCGCTACGAGTCACAGGCCGGCAAGCTGGGCTTCGATCCCGACGGCGCCGGCAAGCTGCTCGACGCCGCCGGCTGGACCAAGCCCGCCGGCAGTGAGTACCGGTCCAAGAACGGTCAGCAGCTGACCCTCACCCTGCCCGTCGTCGGACAGTTCGCCGCCGGCAACGAGCTCCTGCAGGATCAGTGGCGTCAGGTGGGCATCGACCTGCAGCTGAAGGTGGTCACTCAGGCCGAGTCGATCGGCCTTCTCAAGAGATCGGAAGAGCACAC
>JBGSBQ010000292.1:0-5272 GCA_041730475.1 Sphingomonadaceae bacterium | reverse complement strand
CGGCAGGATGCACAGCGACTGCGGCGGCAGGCCGGTGCGCGCCAGGCGCAACAACAGCAAACACGGCCAGACAGTCGATCCTTCCAGCAAGTCCCACGCGACGGCACCCATTTCGGCGCTGCCTGACTGCTGGTATACCGTCAGCCGCAAGGTCCCGACACCGGAAATATCAAGCCGCTGCGTGATGAAACGACGCCGCCCGGCGCACCAACCGAGCCCGGCAGCGGCCACGCATACGGCAGGCAACAGGGTGCCGTCACAAACCAGCGACGACAGCAACACAGCCAGACACAGGCCGCCATGCAACAGGCGCAGGCAGCGTGAGGGCCGGACGATAACGGACACCGCAATCGACATGGCGAACGCCAGATGACACAACAAAAATGGGGAATACTGAGGAAGCGCCGGTCAGCGACCGGGGAGACTGGGTGCCGGCGAATGCCGGCACCGAATCAGCGCTCACCTTGGTTGGACAAGGCGAGCGCCGGATAGTTCAACGCGAGTTCAAACTATGGGCAAGAGGCTCAGATCTTGCCGAACACCAGACTGCCGTTGGTGCCGCCGAAACCGAACGAGTTCTTGACTGCATACTCGATCTTCATGTCGCGCGCCGTGTTGGCGACGAAGTCCAGGTCACATGCCGGATCCTGGTTGAAGATGTTGATGGTCGGTGGCGACACCTGATGGTGTACTGCCAGTACCGTAAACACCGCTTCCAGACCGCCGGCGCCGCCCAACAGGTGACCGGTCATCGACTTGGTCGAATTGATCACCATGTTTTTGGCGTGCGCGCCGAAGGTGCGTTTGATCCCCTGCACTTCCGCCACATCGCCCAGTGGGGTCGAGGTGCCGTGGGCATTCAGGTATTGCACCTGGTCGGGGTTGATGCCGGCATTGGCCAGCGCCGCGATCACGGATTTGCTGCCACCGCTGCCATCTTCCAATGGCGACGTCATGTGATAAGCATCGGCACTCATGCCAAAGCCCAGCACTTCCGCATAGATCTTGGCGCCACGCGCCTTGGCGTGTTCGTACTCTTCGAGCACCATCACACCGGCACCCTCGCCCAGCACGAAGCCATCGCGATCCTTGTCCCACGGACGCGAGGCAGTCGCCGGGTCGTCGTTGCGGGTCGACAGCGCGCGGGCCGAAGCGAAACCGCCCAAGCCCAGCGGCGATACCGTCGATTCCGCACCGCCGGCCACCATGACGTCGGCATCGCCGTACTCAATCATGCGCGCGGCTGCGCCGATGCAATGCAAACCAGTGGTACAGGCCGTCACGATCGACAGGTTAGGACCACGCATGCCGTACTTGATCGACAGGTTGCCCGAGATCATGTTAATGATCGAAGCAGGCACGAAGAACGGCGAAATACGGCGCGGACCGCGCTTATCGTAATCTGCCTTGGTTTCTTCGATCAGCGGCAAGCCGCCGATCCCGGAACCGATGATCACGCCGACGCGGTCGGCATTTTCTTCGGTGACGACCAGGCCGGAGTCTTGCACCGCCTGAATGCCAGCTGCCATGCCGAAATGAATAAAGGTATCCATATGGCGAGCTTCTTTAGCGGGGATGTAATCCTCGATATTGAAGCCTTTGACTTCGCCGGCAAACTGGGTGCTAAAGGCTTGCGCATCAAACTTGGTGATGCTGGCAATCCCGGACTTGCCCTCGGTGATCGCGCTCCACGCGTCGGCAATGTTATTGCCAACTGGCGTCACGCAGCCGAGGCCGGTGATGACAACACGACGGTTTTTAGAACGGCTCAAGCGATTCTCCTGGAGTCGATCGGACAGATTTAGGCCTTGACGTGGGCAGTAGCGTAATCAATCGCTTGCTGCACGGTCGTGATCTTTTCAGCTTGTTCGTCAGGGATTTCCATTTCGAACTCGTCTTCCAGGGCCATCACCAGTTCCACGGTGTCCAGCGAGTCAGCGCCGAGGTCGTCCACGAACGAGGATTCGATCTTGATGTCTGCTTCGGCGACGCCCAGTTGCTCAGCGACGATTTTCTTAACGCGTTGTTCGATATCCGACATGTTATGGCTCCATTTTGTTTGTTACGGAAAGCGCGCATTTTATCAGGTTTGCGCACTGAAAAACTAATTTCGGAATGTGCTGCTAAATAAACCGAAATCATTGCTAAAAGACGTGAACCGGCGGCGATCTTGCCGCCGAAACGCATCAATTCATATACATACCACCGTTCACATGGACGGTAGTACCGGTAATATAAGCGGCTTGCGGCGAGGCCAGGAAGGCCACTGCGGCAGCGATATCTTCGGGCTTGCCGAGGCGGCCCAGCGGGATCTGGGTCAGCAGCGCAGCGTGCTGTTCGTCACCCAGCGACTTGGTCATATCGGTGTCGATAAAGCCCGGCGCGACGCTGTTGACGGTAATGTTGCGGCTACCGATTTCACGCGCCAGCGCACGCCCCATGCCTTCCACGCCGGCCTTGGCGGCAGCGTAGTTGATCTGACCCGGATTGCCGGACGAGGCCACCACCGACGTGATGTTGATGATGCGACCGGTCTTGGCCTTCATCATGCCACGCAGCACGGCACGCGACAGGCGGCCCACGGCCGTCAGGTTGGTCGCGATCACACTATCCCACTCGTCATCTTTCATGCGCATCGCCAGTTGATCCTGGGTGATGCCAGCATTGTTGACCAGAATGCCAACCGCACCGTAGGTCTTGCTGATGTCATCGATGACGGCGGCGCAGCGCTCGGCATCGGTCACGTTCAGCACCAGACCCTTGCCAGCCTCGGCACCGATCTCGGCCAGATAGGCGCTGATCGCCTCGGCACCCGCTTCGGTGGTGGCAGTGCCGATCACCTTGGCGCCCTGACGGGCCAGTTCCTGGGCGATCGCCTTACCGATGCCGCGCGATGCACCCGTGACCAGGGCGACTTGATTTACTAAATTCATGCTTGTCCTTCGAGGTAATTATTGAGTGTGCCTGAAGTTGGCGGCCGATTACTTGAGCAAGGTCAATACGCGCTCAAGCGAAGCCTGATCCGTGATCGCATCGCCAACCAGCGTCGCATCGATGCGCTTGGTCAGCCCCATCAGCACCTTGCCGGGACCGCACTCCACCACCTGGGTGATGCCGTCCGCCGCCACCTTCTGCATGGTCTCGACCCAGCGCACCGGCGCCGCGGCCTGACGTACCAGCGCATCCTTGATCAGCGCAGGATCCGTCAGCACGGCCACGTCGACGTTGTTGATCAGCGGGATTTGCGGCGCAGCGAAGCTCAGGCCAGCCATGTACTCGCGCAGGCGATCCGACGCTGGCTTCAGCAGCGACGAGTGGAATGGTGCCGAGACCGGCAGTTTCATGGCGCGCTTGGCGCCTTTGGCCTTGGCAATCTCACAGGCACGTTCAACGGCTGCCGTATGACCGGCGATCACCACCTGTGCGGGCGCATTGAAGTTGACCGCTTCCACCACCGAGGTCGGATCGGCGGCAACGGCTTCAGCGCAGGCCGCGTGGACGTCAGCATCCGACAAGCCCAGCACCACCGCCATGCTGCCCTGCCCGACCGGCTCCGCTTCCTGCATCGCTTGCGCGCGGAAACGCACCAGCGGCACGGCATCCTTGAAGGCGATCACGCCGGCCGCGACCAGCGCCGAATATTCACCGAGGCTGTGGCCAGCGACCACGCTCGGCAGTGGACCGCCGGCGGCCAGCCAGGCGCGGTACACGGCCACGGCGGCCGTCAGCATCACAGGCTGGGTGTTGGTGGTCAGGTCCAGTTCTTCCTTCGGACCTTCGGCGATCAGCTTGCCGAGATCAAACTGCAGCGCGTCCGACGCTTCCGCGACCGTGTCAGCCACCACCTGATTGCCGGCAAAGCCGTCCAGCATCGCGATCGCTTGGGAACCTTGCCCCGGGAATACAAATGCAAATTTAGTCATCATGCCATCCATCGTTATTCTTTAATGTCGAAACCTAACATGCCATTATGACAGCCTTACGAAGCGCGCTGTCCTGCTGAGTTCGTTAGAATTCTAATTCTAAAATTGATGCAAAAACTACATGCGCGCGAGCACTGCGCCCCATGTGAAGCCGCCGCCCACGCCTTCCATCATCACGTTGTCGCCCTTCTTGACGCGACCATCACGCACCGCCTGATCCAGCGCCAGCGGAATCGACGCCGCCGAGGTATTGCCATGCTGATCTACTGTGACCACCATTTTCTCGGTCGGCAGGCCGAGTTTCTTGGCCGTGCTATTCATGATGCGGATATTCGCCTGATGCGGGATCAGCCAGTCGATCTGGTCCGGCGTCATGCCGGCCTTGTCCAGCGCTTCGTGCGCAACCTTTTCCAGCACCGACACGGCCAGCTTGAACACGGCCGGGCCATCCATGTACAGGAAGGCGCTGCCAGCGACGGCGCCGCCATCGACGGAACCGGGCACGCTGAGGATGTCAGAATAACTACCATCCGCATGCAAGGCCGTCGCCAGGATGCCGGGCTCGTCCGAGACCGACATGACGACCGCGCCAGCGCCGTCGCCAAACAGAACGCAGGTGGTGCGGTCATCGAAATTCAGGATGCGCGAGAAGACTTCAGCACCGATCACCAGCACCTTCTTGTGTACACCGGCACGGATGAAGGCATCGGCAGTCGACATCGCATAGACGAAGCCGCTGCACACGGCTTGCACATCGACGGCGGCGCTACCGTTGGTGATGCCGAGCTTTTTCTGCACGATGCAGGCGGTGCTGGGGAAACTGCCAAAGAAGTCAGGGGTCGAGCTGGCCAGGACGATCAGGTCGATCTCATTCGGCTGCAGACCAGCCATGTCCAGCGCGCGCTTGGCGGCGTGCACGGCCAGGTCCGACGATTTCTGTTCCGGCTCAGCGTAATGCCGGGCCGAAATGCCACTGCGGGAATGGATCCACTCGTCCGAGGTTTCAATTCCTTTGGCAGCCAGCTGGGCGGTCAACTCCTGGTTAGTTACGCGCTTTTCCGGCAGATAACTGCCGGTGCCGATAATTTTGCTGTACAAAGTCATGCCGTTCTACCATCCACTAAATAGTTGAGCTTGGTACTTCGGGAATATCCGTGTTGCGTGGCATCAGCTCAGCGATCTTTTCCGAGATATGCTCCAACACATCGTTTTTGGCGGCTTCATAGGCACGCCGGATGGCCCACTCGTACGAGTAGGCATCAGCACCACCATGACTCTTGAACACCAGGCCGCGCAGGCCCAGCAGGCTGGCGCCATTGTGACGCGAAGGCTGGAAGCGGTCTTTGACG
>JBGSBQ010000291.1:0-5273 GCA_041730475.1 Sphingomonadaceae bacterium | reverse complement strand
CCATCTCCGGCGCCCACTTCAACCCTGCCGTGACGCTGTCGGAGGCCATGCAGGGCAACCTTGCTGGGCGGGAGGTGCTGCCCTACATCGTCATCCAGGTGGTTGGCGCCTTCGCCGGCGTGGCGGCAGCACACGGCATGTTCGGCGAGCCGCTGTTCTTCGCCTCGGAACACGCACGGACCGGGGCCGCGCAATGGTGGAGCGAATGCGTGGCCACATTTGGCCTGATCGCCGTGATCATCGGCTGCGCGCGCAGCAGACCTGCCGTCACGCCGTTCGCGGTGGCGGCCTACATCACGGCGGCGTATTGGTTCACCTCGTCCACCTCGTTTGCCAATCCGGCCGTGACCCTGGCGCGCAGTGCGACCAATACCTTCGCCGGCAAACGTCCCGTCGATGCGCCGGGTTTCATCGTCGCGCAGTTGCTGGGCGCGGCCGCTGCGACGGCCGTGTTCTGCTGGTTGCATGCTGCCCCCGCCAACGCCACGCTGGTCGGGGAGGTGCCTCCTGGCGACTTTGCAGCCCGGCCGGAGCAGCAATAAGGGAGGTGCATGGCCATTCCCCATGCTGCCAGCATCGCGGCCGAGCTGTTCCACCATTCATGGGGTCTGGCTTGTATCCAACATGTGACGCGATTCAGCATAATCGCCGTTTACGTCGAGCGCATGGTATCGTTCGCCAAGCTGGGTTGATACGCCAGCCAGCCAGCTGTTGCAGGTGTTATCCCCGACATCTGCTGGCCTGGTGCGCAGTTGCGCAGGTCTATCCCGGTAGTGAACCGACAGTGAACCGTAAATGTGGTGGTTTTTTACAGATGTTCGCTGTCAATTCGTTCTGATGTGCAGTAACTTAGCGCCATTATCGGTTCAAAGTTGGGGCGGCAAATGGCGTATTCAGAGCAGCGGGGCGAGTCATGCGGATCGCGGTAGTCGGCGCAGGCGTTGCGGGCCTGTCGAGTGCCTATCGGCTGGCGCAAGCCGGGATGGACGTCACCCTGTATGAGGGCGGCAGCTGGTTCGGCGGGCATAGCAACACCGTCGATGTGACGCTGGACGGCCACACCCACGGCGTCGACACGGGTTTTCTGGTGTTCAATCACCAGACCTATCCTAACCTGATACGCTTGTTTGACGAACTGAAGGTGGAAACGGCTGCCAGCGATATGTCGTTCTCGGTCAAGATGCCGATCGGCGGTCGCACGCTGGAATGGGCCGGTGCCAATATGGACACCGTGTTCGCGCAGCGCAGCAACCTGCTGCGGCCGCAGTTTTACGGCATGCTGCGCGATATTATGCGCTTCAACCGGGAGGCCGTACCGCTGGCCATCAGCGGCGCGGCGCCTGCCATTTCGCTCGGTGATTATCTGGATCGCGGCAACTACGGACGCGCCTTCCGCGACTGGTATTTGCTGCCGATGGCAGCCTGCATCTGGTCTTGCCCCACCCAGCAAATGCTGGAATTCCCTTTGTTGACGTTTGTGCGCTTCTGCCACAACCACGGCCTGCTGCAAGTGAGCGACCGCCCGCAGTGGCATACGGTAAAAGGCGGTTCGCGCCGCTATGTCGAGCGGCTGCTGGCCGGCATCCAGCAGCGCCGCCTGAACACGCCGGTGCTGTCGGTGCGGCGTGCCGGTGGTCAGGTTGCCTTGCGCACCGCCCATGGCACCCAATATTACGACCACGTGGTGATGGCGGCGCATAGCGATCAATCGCTGGCCATGCTGGAAGACCCGAGTGCGCAGGAGAGCGCGTTGCTGGGCGCGATCCGCTACCAGCGCAACCGCGCCGTGCTGCATACCGACAGCAGCTGCCTGCCGCAGCGCCGCAAGGCATGGTCGGCCTGGAATTATCAGGGCGTGCAGGATGCGCAGGGCACGCCGCAAGTCTGTGTGCACTATCTGATCAACATGCTGCAACCGCTGCCGTTCACCACGCCCGTGCTGGTGTCGCTGAATCCGGTGCAGGAGCCGGCGCAGGATAAGGTGCTGGCCGAATTCGATTACGCGCACCCGGTGTTCGATGGCGCAGCGATTGCCGCGCAAGGCCAACTCGGTGCGCTGCAAGGCCAGCGCAATACCTGGTTTGCGGGCGCCTGGACCGGCTACGGTTTCCATGAGGATGGCCTCAAGTCCGGCCTGTCGGTAGCGGCAGCGCTGGCCCAGAAGGCCTTGCTGCACTATGCTGCCTGAGTCGAACTCCGTTCAGCTGTGCGTGGGGCAGGTGCGCCACAAGCGCATGCGCCCCCTGACGCATGCGTTTGACTATGGCGTGTACTTCTTGCGCCTGCCGCTGCGTAGCTTGGGACACAAGGATTTCGGTACCCGGCTGATGTCGCGCAACCGTTTCAACCTGCTGTCGTTTTATGACCGCGACCATGGCGATGGCCGCCAGCCCTTGCAGGACTGGATCACCGGCCTGCTATTGCAGCAGGGCGTGCAGGATGCCGACGGCGAGATCTGGCTGCAGACCATGCCGCGCGTGCTGGGTTATGTGTTTAATCCGGTGTCGTTCTGGTTCTGTCACCGCGCTGACGGCAGCCTGCGCGCGGTGCTGTGCGATGTGCGCAATACCTTTGGCGAGCGCCATTACTACCTGCTCGATGACGGCGGCACCATCGCCAATGGCCAGCTGCTGCAGGCGAGCAAGCGCTTCCATGTTTCGCCGTTCTTTGGCGTGGATGGCGGCTACCGCTTCCGCTTTGTGCGCGGTGGGGCGGGGGATCGCTACCTGACCTGCATCGACTATCACGATGACCACGGCACGCTGCTGTCGACCAGCCTGTCCGGCACCGCGCGTCCGCTCAGTGATGCCGGCCTGCTGCGCGCCTGCATGGCGCACCCGCTGCTGACGTTCGGCGTGATGCTGAAGATACACTGGCAGGCACTGCAACTGTGGCTGCGCCGCGTCCCGTTCTTTTCCAAACCTGCTCCACCTGCTCACGAGATTAATTGATGAATACCGAATCCCTGTCCATCCCGCGTCCTGCACCTGTTGGCAAGGTGCCTGCTGCCGGTCGCGCGATCCTGGCCATGCTGGAGTCCTTGCAGCACGGCGCCTTGCTGCTGCGCTTTCCGGATGGTGGTGCGCGCCTGTTCGGTGACAGCAGCTTTCCGATCCAGCTGGAACTGCGCAACTGGAACGTTTGCAGTGCCGCGCTGCGGGCTGGTGACATCGGTCTGGCCGAGAGCTTCATCGCGGGCGACTGGCAGACCGATAATCTGCCGGGCCTGATCGAGCTGCTGGCCCGCAACCGGGCCCGCATCGAAGCGCTGATCTACGGTAGTTGGTGGGGTAATCTGCTGTACCGGGTACGCCACCTGCTGCGCCGTAATTCACGCAGCGGCAGCCGCAAGAATATCCACGCCCACTACGATATCGGTAACGCCTTCTATCATCTGTGGCTGGACCCGTCGATGACCTATTCGAGCGGCATTTTTCAGCCGGAAGATCAGGGTGATCTGGAATTGGCGCAGCACGCCAAATACCGCCGCATCCTGCAGCAGCTGGAAGTGCCGGTCGGCGGCAGGGTGCTGGAGATCGGTTGTGGCTGGGGCGGTTTTGCCGAGTCGGCAGCCCGCGAACGTGGGCTGCAGGTGACGGGGCTGACGCTGTCGAGCGAACAGCTGGCCTATGCGCGCCAGCGTCTCGACGACGCTGGTCTGGCGGCGCAGGCCGACCTGCAGTTGTGCGATTATCGCGACAGCGTGGGGCAGTACGATGCCGTGGCCTCGATCGAAATGTTCGAGGCCGTGGGCCAGAGCTACTGGCCCGGCTATTTCGCCTGCGTGGCGCGTAGCCTGAAGCCGGGTGGGCGCGCCTGTATCCAGACCATCACCATTGCTGACCATCTGTTCGAGCGCTATAGCAAGGGCACCGATTTCATTCAGCAGTACATCTTCCCGGGCGGGATGCTGCCATCGCCGTCGGAGTTCCGCCGCCACGCCGAGCAGCATGGTTTGCGCGTGGTCGACGAATTCGCGTTCGGCATCGATTACGCGGAAACCCTGCAGCGCTGGCGCGCGTCCTTCCTGCGCCAGCGCACAGCGGTGCAGGCACAGGGCTTTGACCAGCGCTTCATGCTGACCTGGGAATTTTATCTGGCCTATTGCGAAGCGGCGTTCCGCGCCGGCGACACCAGTGTGATGCAGTTCACGCTGGTGAAGGACTGAGATGCAGCGACGCACAGCGCTGGCCACACTGGGCTTGCTGCTGGCAGGTGCCAGCGCTGCGGCGCCCGTCACGCCACCGGAGTACGTCGCGCGCGCCTTGCCGGGTGCGCGACTGGCCGGGCAGGGCGAATTCCGCTGGTTGCTGCTGTCGATCTATCACGCCCAGTTGTGGGTCGGTCCGGCCGGCTATCGGTCGCAGGCGCCGGACGGCGCGCCTTACCTGCTGGAGCTGCGCTACGCCCGCGACCTGGAAGGCAAGCGCATTGCGCAGGCCAGCGTTGAGCAGATGGCCCACGTCGGCGTGGGCTCGAGCGCGCAGCGGCAGGCCTGGCTGGAGCGCATGCGGAGCGCCTTCCCCGATGTGCGGCGCAATGACACGCTGGCTGGCCTGTATCTGCCGGGGCAGGGCGTGCGCTTCTATCTGAATGGCGCGCTGTTGGTGGAATTCGCCGATGCTGAATTTGCCCAGGCCTTCTTCGCAATCTGGCTGTCGCCGCGCACCAGTGCCAGTGCCCTGCGCAGCGCCTTGTTGCAGGATGCGGCAGCGCCGCCATGAGCACCTTGCGCACAGGCGCGCTGCTGGCGTATGGCCTGCTGGCCTTGCCGCTGGCGATGGTGGCCCTGCCGATCTATGTGTTCGTGCCGCAGTTGTATGCCGAGCGCAGCGTGCTGACGCTGGCGCAGATCGGCTATGCGCTGCTGGTGGCGCGGCTGTTGGCCGCGCTCAGTGACCCGTTGCTGGGCTGGTGGGTGGAGCGCGGGCGCGGCCAGCATACCCTGTATCTGCTGGTGTCGCTGCCCTTGCTGATCATTGGCTACGGGGTGCTGTTCCACCCACCAGCCGGCGCCGGCACCGGGCTGGCACTGCTGTGGTTTTTGCTGTCGTTGCTGCTGGTGTATCTGGGCTTCGGGCTGGCCACGATAGTGCACCAGAGCTGGGGCGCGGCGCTGACGCCATTGCCAGCCCAGCGCACGCGGGTGGCGGCGGTGCGCGAGGGCTGCGCACTGGCCGGGGCCATGGCCGCAGCGGCACTCGCTGGCTGGCTCGGGATCGATGGACTGACGCTGCTGTTCGCGGTGCTGCTGCTGGCGGCTGCGACGCTGC
>JBGSBQ010000290.1:0-5280 GCA_041730475.1 Sphingomonadaceae bacterium | reverse complement strand
TCATCGAGCAAGCGGCCGGCCTTGTCGGCCAGTTCCACGCTGCTCGACGCCACCTGTTCAATTTCCTGCGCCGCCACCTGGCTGCGCTCGGCCAATTTACGCACTTCGGCCGCCACCACGGCAAAGCCCTTGCCATGTTCGCCGGCACGCGCCGCTTCGATCGCCGCATTCAGCGCCAGCAAATTGGTCTGGTAAGCGATATCGTCGATGATGCTGATCTTCTTGGCGATCTGCTGCATCGCCGCCACCGTCGACTTGACCGCTTCGCCGCCTTCGGCCGCTTCCTGCGCCGCCTTGCTGGCGATGCCATCGGTGACCTTGGCGTTTTCTGTGTTCTGCGAAATCGAGGCCGTCATCTGCTCGACCGACGCGCTGGTCTGCTCGGTGCCGGCGGCCTGCTCGCTGGCGGCCTGTGACAGCGCCTGCGCGGTGGCGCTGACTTCTTCCGAGGCGCTGGCCAGTGACTCGGCACCGGTGTTGACTTCCTGCACTACCCGCGACAGCCGCGCTATCATGCCCTGCATCGCGGCCAGCAGGCTGCTGTCATCGCCGGGCTTCAGCTGCACCTCGGCCGTCAGGTCGCCCTCGGCCACCTGACGCACAATCTCGGCCGCATACGTGGGATCGCCGCCCAACTGGCGCAGGATGCCACGCAAGATGTACAGGCCCAGCCCCACCAGCAAGACCAGCGCTGCCACCGACGCCATGATCATGCGCGAGCGCGCCGCCGCCGCCGCGCTCTCGGCATCCTTGACCGCCGCCTCGCCGTAACGCGCATTCAGCTCGACCAGCTTGTTCAGGCTCTCCTCGACCGCATGGAAGGCCGGGCGACTTTCAATCAGCGTTCGGTGCACGGCGACAAACAGGTCTTTGCGCTTGCTGCTGTCGGCGCGGTCGATCTCGCCGATCAGCTCGGTGATCCGGTTGTCGCGCTGGCGCCAGACGTCCCACTGCTTGACGAACTCCTTCCACAGCAGCGCTTCCTCCGGCGTCTGCGGCAAGGGGTCATAGATTTTCCAGGCCTTCTCGATGCGGACCAGGATCTCGGCCTTGCGGCGCGCTTCATGCACCGCGGCATCATGCTCCTCCGGATACATGCTCATCGCATCCACCGCCCGGCCAGAGGAACTCAAGGCGGTCTTGCCCTCATTGATGATCTGCAGACTCTGCACCGAGGGCAAACGGTTCTTGCCTATCTCCACCAACATCTCGCCTTCGCGCTGCAAGCCAATGAAGGAAATCGCCACCACCAACAGCAGGCCCAGCAGCGCTACCCCCAGCAGGATCAGGATCTTGGTCCTGATCATCATTGTCGCAAACATAGCCGTCTCCCCCGGTTACCATCATCGATACAGCGGGACATCAGTTTCCGGTCAGGCGCCGCCGTTCGCCAGGCCGCCGACCTCGGCCAGTGCCGCGATCTCGTGTTCGGATACCACCTGCTGCACATTCAGCAGCAGCACAAAGCGCCCCTGCACCTTGCCGATGCCTTGCAGCAGTTCGGCCCGCACCGCGGCCCCAAAGCGTGGCGCCGGCTCGATCTGGCTGGCCGGAATGTCGAGCACCGCATTGACGGCATCGACCAGAATGCCGATCACGAACGCGCCCTCATCGCTGTAGACCTCGACCACGATGATGCAGGTGCGCTTGCCGAGCGGCGACGGGGGCCGTTCGTGCCGCCGCGCCAGATCCAGCACTGGCACCGCCGTACCGCGCAGGTTGATGACGCCGCTGATACAGGGCGGCAAGCCGGGGACCGGTGTCACGCCGCTGTACTCGAGGATTTCGCGCACCGCGAGGATGCCGATCGCAAACATCTCCGTGCCCTGCATGAAGCTCAGGAACTGGGACGGCGTGCCCTGGTCCCGTAGCTCTCCGTCCAGCGTCGTCAATGCCCCCATGGCTGCCTCGCTTTAGAATTTAACGAAATGGGATTCGTCCGGTTCGCGCATCTCGGCCATCTGGCGGTTGCCGCCGGCCAGCGCGCTGCGCGCCTTCGGCCCCGACAATTTCGGCCCCTTGCGAACCACCACACCCGGCTGTTCAAAGCGGCGTGCCCCTTGCAGCTTGAAGAAGGCCATGGTCTGCTGCAACTGCTCGGCCTGACCGCTCATTTCCTCAGCCGTCGCGGCCAGCTCTTCGGAACTGGAGGCGTTCTGCTGGGTGGTCTGGCTCAGCTGCGTGACGGCGCTGTTGATCTGGCCCACACCGGCCGACTGCTCTTCCGACGCGGCCGTGATTTCCTGCACCAGATTCGAGGTGCGGCGAATATTCGGCACCATTTCATCGAGCAAGCGGCCGGCCTTGTCGGCCAGTTCCACGCTGCTCGACGCCACCTGTTCGATTTCCTGCGCCGCCACCTGACTGCGTTCGGCCAGCTTGCGCACTTCGGCCGCCACCACGGCAAAGCCCTTGCCATGCTCGCCGGCACGGGCCGCCTCGATGGCCGCATTCAGCGCCAGCAAATTGGTCTGGTACGCGATGTCGTCGATGATGCTGATTTTCTTGGCAATCTGCTGCATCGCCGCCACCGTCGACTTGACCGCTTCGCCGCCTTCGGCCGCTTCGCGCGCGGCCTGGCTGGCGATGCCATCGGTGACCTTGGCGTTCTCCGTATTTTGCGAAATCGACGCCGTCATCTGTTCGACCGAGGCGCTGGTCTGTTCCGTGCCGGCAGCCTGCTCACTGGCCGCCTGCGACAGCGACTGCGCGGTAGCACTGACTTCTTCCGAGGCGCTGGCCAGTGCCTCGGCGCCATTGTTCACCTCCTGCACCACATGCGACAGCTTCTCGATCATGGTCTTCATCGCATACAGCAGGCTGCGGGTATCCCCCTGCTGCAATTGCACGTCGGCCGTCAGATCGCCCTCCGCCACCTGACGCACGATCTCGGCCGCATAACCAGGATCGCCGCCCAGCTGGCGCATGATGCCGCTCAGGATCAGCAGCCCCAGCGCAATCAGCACCGACAAGGCAATCCCCGACGTGATCAGCATATTGCGCAGGGCAGCGGCCGATGCCAGCTCGGCCAGCTTGACGGCATCTTCCGCATACTGGCTGTTCAGGTCGACCAGCTTGTCGAGGCTAAGCTCGGCAGCATGGAAGGGATCGCGGCTGTCGGCCAGCTGGCGCGACAGGCCGGTAAACAATTCCTTCTTGCGCGCCACGCCGTCGGCGCGCACCACCTGGCCCGCCAGCTCATTGATGGCGGTATCGAAGCGCTTCCAGTTATCCCATTCCTTGACGAACTGGTTCCAGACCCGTTCCTCTTCGGCCTGCTGCGGCAGCGCGGAATAAATCTTCCAGGCGCCATCGATACGGGCCCAGGCTTCCTGCTTGCGCTGCAGCTCCTGCGTCACTTCGCCATACTGCTCCGGATAGTTGGCCAGTGCTTCCAGCGCCCGGCTCGACGAGCGCAGCGCCGTCTGTGCTTCGTTAATCACCTGTAAGCTCTGCACCGAAGGCAGCAGGTTCTTGCCCACCTCATTGATCGAGGCGCTCTGGTTTTTCAAACCCAGAAAGGCAATCAGCATCACCAGCAGCAGTGCCAGCACGGCCACAGCCAGCAGCGCGGCGATCTTGAATTTGACGGTCAGATTAGCAAACATCGTGGGGTTCCCCTTGTGGTTTTTATGGTGTTTCGGCCAGCGCACGCAGGCGCCGCCGGTCTTGTCGTATCCAGCCCACCAGCGCTTCCGCCGGCATTGGCTTGGCCAGCAGGTAGCCCTGCGCCATGTCGCAACCGAGATCGCGCAGCAACTTCCAGTCCTCGACCGTTTCCACGCCCTCGGCCACGGTGTGCACGCCCAGCCGCTGGCCCAGCTCCAGCGCACTTTTCAGCACCACATGACGGTTCGGCCATTGCGCCGCGCCGTTGACGAAAGCGCGGTCAATCTTCAGCTCGGTAAACGGGCAGCGAGCGAATTGCTGCATCGACGAATAGCCGATGCCGAAATCGTCCATCGCCAGCCCGAAGCCCATCAACCGCAAGCGCCCCAGATTGGTCAGCGACTTGGCCAGCTGGCGCATCACGCTGGTCTCCGTCACTTCCCACACCAGCGCCGCTGGCGGCACGCCCGAAGCCAGTACCAGCGCCGTCAGGCGGTCGATGAAACCGCGCTCGGACAGGTTATCGGCCGACAGGTTGACCGCCACCGTCAGTGGCGGCAGGCCGGCCGCCTGCCAGTCCTGCAGGCGTTGTAGCACCTGCTGCACCATCGCCAGCGTGAATTCGGCCATCAGCGGCGTGCCTTCCAGCGCGTCGATGAAGGCGATCGGACTGAGCAGCCCGCGCTGCGGATGACGCCAGCGTGCCAGCGCCTCCAGTCCTTTCAGGTGGCCGCTCTGCATCGCCACCTTGGGCTGGAAGTAGGGCAGCAATTCGTGCCGGGCCAGCGCCTGCGCCAGCTCGTCCGGGGTCGGCAGCGCCTGCACCGGGACGCCACCACCTAGCACCGTGGCGCGCCCGGCGCGTTGCAGCAGCGGGATCAGCGCGTCCGCCTGCACCGGTTTCAGCAAGGTGCCCAGCAAGCCAATTTCGGCGTCCTCGCAGCCCATGCTTTCGATGATCTCGAGCAGGCGCGGATCGCGCGCGCTGACCACGATCAGGTTCTGCACCAGGCGCCGCTCGCGCAGCTGGCAGGTCAATTCGATGCCATCCATGCCCGGCATCTCCAGATCCGTCAGCACCAGGAATAGCGGCACCCCGCCCTCCGCTTCCAGCACCCGCAGCGCCTCATTGCCATCGCCGGCTTCGAGGATCTGGCCGAAGCCAAGCTGCTGCAGCAAGCCGACCAGATAGCTGCGTTGCACCACGCTGTCTTCCACCACCAGCACGCGCTGGCCATGCCACAGCGGCGGGCCGGTGGCGGCAACGGTGGGGACCGGATCGTGGCTCATGGCAGCGCTCAGAACACGGCCAGTTGTTGCAGGATTTCGCGGTAAATCAGGTTCAGCGGCATCGATTTCTCGACCGCGCCCTTTTTCACCGCCTCTTTCGGCATGCCATACACGACACAGCTGGCTTCATCCTGGGCCACGGTGCGGGCCCCGGCCTTCAGCATTTCCAGCATGCCGGCGGCGCCGTCGTCGCCCATGCCGGTCATGATCACGCCCAGCGCATTGGCGCCGGCCGCCCGGGCCACCGAGCGGAACAGCACATCGACCGACGGCCGGTGCCGGTTCACCAGCGGGCCGTCGACCACTTCGACAAAATACTGCGCACCGCTGCGTTTCATCATCATGTGCTTGCCGCCCGGGGCAATCAACGCCTGGCCGGGC
>JBGSBQ010000289.1:0-5285 GCA_041730475.1 Sphingomonadaceae bacterium | reverse complement strand
GCCCAAGGCATAAGCGAGGATCGTGATGCGGTTATCGTCTTTGCGCGGATTGCCGGCGCAGAAGCGCACCGAGCACTCACCGGGCACGCCTTTTTGCGTGATGACGGTGCCATCGGTGAGGGTGGTGTTGACCAGACCCGTCAGGCAGGAGGCGTCGATACTGCCGCTTTCGGCCGTGAAGCTGACGGCGGTGCCGTCCGGCGCCGGATTGTGGAAGTGGTCAGCCAGTCGCGCCGTGATGACGGCGCCGGTCGGCGCCGCACAGCCGCTGTAGGAACCGCCTTCGACGTTGCGGATCGCGCTGCTCAGCGTGAAGCTGTTTTGCTCCGGCACGCCAGTCGATACCACCAGCTGGTCCGACAGCGTCGACAGCGTCGAGCCGGGCAGCGTGGCGGTGACGCGCACCGGTGTGTTGACGGTGCCGGCCGCGACCGCCGTGCTGACCACGCCATTGGCGCCGGTGGTGGCACTGGCCGGATTCAGCGTCAGGCCGCCGAGGGTGGTGTTCAGTGTGAAATTGACCTGCTGGCCGCTGACCGGGTTGCCATTGCGGTCCAGTACCTTGAAGCTGACGGTCGAACTTTCCTGGCGACCGGCGCCGCCGGTGCCGCGCAGTGCGATGTTCTGCGGCAGCGCCGAGACGAAGGCCAGCTGGCCGGCACTGGCCTGGGTCACGGCCAGCGCACCGGTGCTGGTCGCCGTATTGCCGTTGTAGGTGATGCTGGCCGTGATCAGGTCGCTGCTACCGCAACCGAGGTCGGTGTACGAGGTGCTGGCGACGCCGTTGACGGTGCTCACCGGGCTGCTGATTTTGGCTTTGCCGGCGCTGGCGCATGGCGAGCTGAACGTGACGGCTTGCAGCGGCGTGAAGACGCTGCTGCCATTCAGCACCGTGACGCTGAGGCCGGCCGTGCCGCCGGCCGCCAGCGTGGCCGGGATGATGCTCGGGCTGCTCAGCGTCAGCACCGGCAGCGTGACACTGTAATTGACGCTGGCGCTGAGGGCGCTGCCGCCCACGCTGGCGCTGGCGGTGGCCGTGTAGGCGCCGGACTGGGTGCCGGAGGGCAGCGTGATGCTGGCCACGCCGTTGGCGTCGCTGAGGGCGGTGCCCGAGGCCGGGATGAAGCCGCCGCTCTTGTCGGTGGTGACGAAGCTGACCACCACGCCCGGCACCACGGCGCCGGCGCTGTTCTTGATGGTGACCGCCAGAGTGCCGCTGGCTTGCGGCGTGACGGCGTTGATGGTGGCGCCGGCGGCGTCGCGCAGCAGCATGCTGATGCTCGGGGTAGCGACCGGTGGCGTCACCGGTGGCGTGACCGGGGTGGTCGGGCAGCCCGGCAGGCTGCTGGGACGGGTCGGATCGATTACCGTGCAGTTGCTGCTGGTGCTACTGCCGCCACCGCCGCCGCACCCTTGCAATGCCGCGCCCAGCAAGGTAGCGCTGAGCAGGGTAGCGATCGTGGTACGGGCGGGACGGCGCCAGCGGGGCCGCAGGGGGGGAACGTGCATGCTTACTCCTGTGATAAATCGGTGAGCGCGGCCAGCGCGGGGCGCTGGCGGCGGAATTGGTCATGGCCCAGCACCAGACGCACGGCGTGCGGGGCGGGCAGCTTGTTCAGCGCGAGCAGGCGCACCGGGGCCGGCAGCAAGGGCTGGATTTCGGCCAGCATCTGCTGCGCCAGTGCCAGCTGGCCGGGGCCGTACTGGATGATGGTCTGGCGCTGGTAGAAGCGGCGCTGGTCGACGATCTTGGCCACCGCATAGCCTTGCTGCGCCAGCGTGCGGCCGACTTGCTGGCTCATGGCGCGGCTGCGGTTGCCGTTGACGATCTGGATCGCGCTGGCGCTGGCGGTCGGCTGCAGGCGCAGTTGGTGCGGGGCGATCTGCACCACTTCCATGCGCGCCGCGGCAACGGCGCCGGGCGCCGGCGCGGCCGCTGCCAAGGCCGCCGCCGCGCTGGCCGCAGCGGCCTGCTGCGGGATGGCGGCCACGGCCGAAGCCGGGGCCAGGCCGAGCGCCTGTTCAGTCAGTGCCAGGTTGGCCAGTGCGCGGGCATGGGACGGCTCCCGTGCCAGCGCCTGCTGCAGGCTGTGGCGCGCGGCCGGATAATCGCCCTGCAGGTAGTAGACGTAGCCAAGATTGCTCAATGGCTGGGCCAGCGCCGGGAAGTCGGCACTGGTGGCGCGCAGCAGCGTGATGGCGGCTTCCAGCTGGCCTTGGCGCGCCAGCAGTGCCGCATAGCCGTTGCGGGCGTCCAGCTGGCGCGGTGCGCGCTGCAGCGACTGGCGGTAAGCGGCGCCAGCGGCAGCGTCCTCGTGGCGTTGTTCGTGGTAGCGCGCCAGCTGGTAATAGCTGGCCGCGTCCAGCCCTTCGGCATCCGCAATCCGTAGCACGCCCTGCATGCCCCACGGCGCGCTGGCGGCCGGGTCATGTGTGCAGGCGCTCAGCAGGCTGGCCGCGAGCAGCGTCAGCAGCAAGGTCAGCGGGGCCCTCAATTGATCCCCGCCATCGACGGAATCAGGCCGCGGTACAGGTGCAGCACGGCCGGTCCCAGCAGCACCACCAGCAGGCTGGGGAAAATGAAGAAAATCAGCGGGAACAGCAGTTTCAGTGCGATCTTGGCGGCCGTTTCTTCGGCGCGCTGGCGGCGCTTGGTACGCAGCTGGTCCGACTGCACGCGCAGCGAATCGGCGATGCTGGTGCCGAAGCGGTCGGCCTGGATCAGCATTGTCACCAGCGCGTCCACGTCTTCCACGCCGGTGCGCAGCGACAGGTTGCGCAGCGCTTTTTCCTTGGCGCTGCCGGCGCGCAGTTCCAGCGTCACCAGTTGCAGTTCTTCGGCCAGGACCACGCTCTTCAGGCCGATTTCATTGGCGACCCGGGCCAGTGCCGCGTCCATCGCCAGACCGGCTTCGACGCACACCGTCATCAGGTCCAGCGCATCGGGGAAGGTTTCGAAGATATCGCGCTGGCGCCGTTTGACGACGTGGTTCAACACCACGTTCGGCAGGTAATAGCCGATCGCGGCGGCGCTCAGCAGCCAGAGTATCTTGACATTGCCGGCCGGTGCCACGGCCTTGCTTTCGAGGTACAGGAAGGTCAGTGCCGGCAGCAGCAGCGCCAGTCCGGTCTTGCCGGCATAGAACAGCGCCGGCGTCGACGGCGTGCGCCAGCCGGCGTTGATGAAGCGGGTCCGTATCACCGAGCTTTCCCAGCCCTCGGCCGGGACCGACAGCTTGGCCAGCGGCGAGGCCAGGCTGACGATCCGTTCCAGCCACACGGCATTGCCGCGAGTCACCTTGCTGCGCTCGCTGAGCGCTTCCAGCCGGTCCTTGACTGGATTCACCGTCAGCAGCCGGAACGCCAGCAGTGCCAGGCCGAACACGGCCATGAACAGGCCGCCGAGGAACATCATTTGGATCATCGTCATGCGCGGCTCCTAGACCCGGATATGGGTAATGCGGCGTATCACCAGCACGCCGATGGCCATCAGGATACCGGCCGCGCTCACCATCTTGCGTCCGCCCGGGTCGGTAAACAGGGTGTCGAGGAAGCCGGGATTGATGACCGCCATCAGCGCTGCCGCCGCGAACGGCAGGCAACCCAGTACCCAGGCCGACATGCGGCCCTCGGCCGACATCACGCGTACCTGACCCAGCAGTTTCAAGCGGTCGCGGATGATGGCACTGATAGAGCTCAGCAGGTCGGTCAGGTTACCGCCCGTCTCACGCTGGATCAGCACCGCCACGACAAAGTAACGCAAGTCGGTGCTGGGCACGCGCAGCGCCAGGTTCATCAGCGCATCCGGCATCGCGATGCCGAAATTGACTTCATCAAAGACGCTGCGAAACTCGGCCGCCAGCGGTTCCGGCATTTCGTCGCCGACCATTTTCAAGGCCGTCGGGAAGGCATGGCCGGCGCGCATCGCGCGTCCCATCAGGTCCAGCGCTTCCGGCAACTGGTGTTCAATCTTGACCAGGCGCTTGGCTTTGGCGCGCGCCGCTTCCATCACCGGCAGCGCGGCGCACAGGCCGGCGGCCACCAGCCGGCCCCACCATGGCAGGTGCAGCGCGCTGCCCAGCACCAGGCCGGCCAGCAGGCAGGCCGTCATGATGCCGGCCAGCCGCGCCGTGGTGCCACTGCGCCCGGTTTGCAGTTGCAGCCGGTCGAGGTACTGGATGCCGGGGATGCGCTGCAACAGGCGTTGCACGGCCGGATCGGCGCTGAGCACGCGCTCCTTGGTGATCGAGACCGCCAGTTCGTTGGTGTTGTTGACACTGACCTTGCGCAGCCGGCGCGCCAGCCGTTCGACTTCGGGCGCGTGGTGGGTCTGCCAGGCCAGATAGGCGCCGTAGATCAGCAGACAGACCGCGCCAAAGATCAGCAGCGCGAACAGGATGCGATAGTCCATGCCAGCCCTTCCTCAGCGTACCGTCGGATCGAAGGCGGTGGCCGAGATGGTGACGCCGAAATTGCGCAGCCGTTCGACGAAACGCGGCCGGATCCCGGTCGAGGTGTGATGGCCGAGTACGGTGCCGTCGTCGGCCAGGCCGGTCTGCTTGAAGTGGTAAATCTCCTGCATCGTGATGACTTCCCCCTCCATGCCCGTTACTTCCTGGATCGACATCACTTTGCGTTTGCCGTCGGTCAGGCGCGACACCTGCACCACCACGCCGACGGCCGAGCTGATCTGCTGGCGCATGGCCTTGGTCGGCAGGTTGGCGGCCGCCATGCTGATCATGTTTTCCAGCCGGGTCAGCGCATCGCGCGGGGTGTTGGCGTGGATGGTCGCCATCGAGCCTTCGTGGCCGGTGTTCATCGCGCCCAGCATGTCGAGCGCTTCGGCGCCGCGCACCTCACCCAGAATGATGCGGTCGGGCCGCATCCGCAGCGCATTCCGCACCAGCGCGCGCTGCGTCACTTCGCCCTTGCCTTCGATATTCGGCGGCCGCGTTTCCAGCCGTACCACGTGCGGCTGCTGCAACTGCAGTTCGGCCGCGTCTTCCACCGTGACGATGCGTTCGGTGGCACCAATGAAGACGGAAATCACGTTCAGCATGGTGGTCTTGCCGGAGCCGGTGCCGCCCGAGATCAGGATGTTGACCTTGGCCTTGCCCAGGCCCTGCAGCACTTCCGCCATGTCGGACGTCATCGAGTTGTAGGCCACCAGGTCGGCCAGCCGCAGCGGGTCGGCCGAGAAGCGCCGGATCGACATGATCGGGCCGTCGATCGCCAGCGGCGGGATGATGGCGTTGACCCGCGAGCCATCCGGCAGGCGCGCATCA
>JBGSBQ010000288.1:0-5304 GCA_041730475.1 Sphingomonadaceae bacterium | reverse complement strand
GCCCGGTTCGCGCAGCTGCACCTCGGCCAAATCTGAGGCTTCCGCCACCATCTTGGCCTGCCGAGCGATCGTCTCGATGTCGGTGATGACGCCAACCAGCTGCTTCTTCATCAGCCGCGCATGCAACTTGGACTGGTTCTCGTAGATACCGGTGATCTGGTTCAGCACTGCCAACGTAGGCGTGGTCAGTGCCACCAGTTCGGCCAGCGGCGCCGCAGCCCGGGCCGGATTGGAGGCTACCGTTTCCAGCGTGCGCTCGGCCTGCGTGATGAAACGCTGGATTTGCGGGGCGCCCTGCGCACTGCCGTAGTAGGCCTGCTGCAGCTCGTCGCAGAAGATACCGGGCAAGCCATCGCCCCCCTCCATCAGTGCCTTGTGCGCGGCACAGAACAGGTTCAGCGCCTCACGTGCGATGGCGGCAGCACCTTCCTGCCCCTGCGATGCCAGCAGCGCATATAACACCAGGCGCTGTGAGGTGAAGCGGCGCCGGCCCGCCAGGTTGATCAGGGCACCAAAAACTTCGCCCGACAGAGGCTTGGCGGCGACATTGCTTACTGCGGTGGGGACGGACATGTGCATCATGCTTCTCCTTCTGCTATTTGAATCTCAAGCGGCTTCCTTGGCGGGATGCGCATGTTTGCGGTACAAGAACTCCAGTACAGCGCCGCGATACTCCATGTAGCGCGGGTCCTGCGCCAGCGCCACCCGGTCGCGTGGCCGCTCCAGCTTGACCTCGACGATTTCGCCAATGGTGGCGGCCGGGCCGTTGGTCATCATCACGATGCGGTCCGACAGCAGCACCGCTTCATCGACATCGTGCGTCACCATCACCACGGTAGACTTGGTGGCGGCGACAATTTTCAGCAGCTCATCCTGCAAATGGGCGCGGGTCAGCGCATCGAGTGCGCCGAACGGTTCATCCATCAGCAGCACTTTCGGCTCCATTGCCAGCGCCCGGGCAATACCGACGCGCTGCTTCATGCCGCCCGAGATTTCGTGCGGCCGCTTGGCTTCGGCAGCCGTCAAGCCGACCAGCGCCAGCGCTGCCATGGTGCGTTCACGCAGCTGGTTGCGGGTTTCAGCCTTGCCGAACACACGCTCCACGCCGAGATAGACGTTTTCGTAGCAGGTCAGCCATGGCAGCAGCGAGTGATTCTGGAACACCACCGAGCGCTCCGGCGACGGGCCGGCGATCTCGCGGTTGGCACACAGCAGCACGCCATCGCTGGGCTTCAGCAGCCCGGCGATCAGGTTCAGCAAGATCGATTTGCCGCAGCCCGAGTGGCCGATCAGCGTAATAAATTCGCCCTTGGCCACCATCAGGTCAATCTCGCGCAGGGCGTGGAACTGGCCCTTGCGGGTGTTGAACACCATTTCGACGGAATCGATGTCGATGAATTTCTGGTTCAGGTCATCCATGTCATGCCTCGCTTAGTTGGCTACTTGTTCATAGGTGAAGGCACGGGCGATCGCCATCAGCAACTGCTCCAGCAACAGGCCCACCACGCCGATGGCGACGATGGCGATGATGATGTGCGGGACATTCAGGTTGTTCCACTCATCCCAGACCCAGAAGCCGATGCCGACGCCGCCGGTCAGCATTTCCGCAGCGACGATCACCAGCCATGCGGTGCCGATCGCCAGCCGTACTCCGGTCAGGATGTAAGGCAGCGCCGATGGCAGCAGGATCTTGGTCAGGATCTTCCATTCCGACAGGTTCAGCACGCGCGCCACGTTCATGTAATCCTGCGGCACGCGCTGCACGCCGACGGCGGTGTTGATGATCATCGGCCAGATCGAGCAGATGAAGATCGACCAGATCGCGGCCGGATTGGCCGATTTGAACACCAGCAGGCCTATCGGCAGCCAGGCCAGTGGCGACACCGGCTTGAGCAGGCTGATAATCGGGCTAAACATGCCACCGACGAACTGCACCCGGCCGATCAGGAAACCCAACGGAATGCCGACCAGCGCCGCCAGTCCGAAGCCGACCGCCACCCGCTGCAGCGACGCCAGCACGTTCCAGCCTATGCCCTGATCGTTCGGGCTATTGCGATAGAACGGATCGGCGAACAGCTTGGCCGCTTCCTGCAGCGTGACCCATGGCGTCGGGAATGCGCTGTTCTTGATGGTGATGATCTGCCACAGCAGCACCACCAGCGCCAGCCCCATTAACGGCGCCACCACCTTCAGCACCAGCGGTGGAATCGGCCGCTTGCCGCGGGCCGCCGTCAGCGCGCCGGCCTGACGCGCACGACGGCGCTGGCGACCGCGCTCCAGCGCCGAATTCGGTGACAGCTTGGCGTCAACCGCGCTGGAAGTCAGGTCTACGGATTTCAGCAATGCACTCATGGCGTTTCCTTCCGTGGTCCGGTGATTAATCAGGCTTTGATCTTGAACGAGGCGGCGTAGGCTTTAGGATTCTTGCCATCCCAGACCGTGCCATCCATCATCTTCGAGGTGCGCAGTGCCGATTTCGGCACCGGCGTCTTGGTCATCGCGGCCGCATCCTTGAACAGCTCGACCTGATTCACCGAGGTCGCCACGGCCAGATAATCCGGGTCTTCCTTCAGCAAGCCCCAGCGGCGATGCTGGGTCATGAACCACATGCCATCCGACAGGTACGGGAAGTTGACCGCACCATCGTTGTAGAACTTCATGTAGTTCGGATCGTCCCAGGTCTTGCCCAGACCATTCTGGTAGCGACCCATGATGCGCTGGTCGATTGCATCCTTGCTGGTGTTGACGTAGGACTTGTCAGCGATGGTTTCGGCCATCTTGTTCTTGTTGATCAGCGAGGCATCGATCCACTTGCCCGCTTCGAGGATGGCGGCGATCATGGCGCGGCAGGTGTTCGGATATTTCTTGGCGAATTCCAGCGTGGTGCCCAGCACCTTCTCCGGATGGTCGCGCCAGATGTCCTGAGTGGTGGTGGCGGTGATGCCAACGCCGTCCATGATGGCGCGGTGGTTCCACGGTTCACCCACGCAGAAGCCGTCCATATTACCGACCCGCATATTCGCCACCATCTGCGGCGGCGGCACGGTGATGACCTTGGCATCCTTCATCGGATTGATGCCGTTCGCGGCCAGCCAGTAGTACAGCCACATGGCGTGGGTGCCGGTCGGGAAGGTCTGGGCGAACGTATATTCGCGGCGGTCGGTTTGCATCAGCTTGGCCAGCGAGGCGCCATCGACGGCGCCCTTGTCGGCCAGCTTTTTCGACAGCGTGATGGCCTGACCATTGTTATTCAGGTTCATCAGCACGGCCATGTCCTTCTTCTGGCCGCCGATGCCCATCTGCACGCCGTAGATCAGGCCATACAGCACGTGGGCCGCATCGAGGTCACCATTCGACAGCTTGTCGCGTACGCCGGCCCACGAGGCTTCCTTGCTCAGCACGAACTTGACGCCATACTTCTTGTCGAAGCCGAGCACCGAGGCCATCACCACGGAGGCGCAATCGGTCAGCGGAATGAAACCGATCTTGATTTCTTCTTTTTCAGGTTTGTCCGAGCCTGCCGCCCAGACGCCATTCGTCAATCCCAACATGCTTCCTCCTGCTACCAGACCTGCGCCTTGAATAATTTTCCTGCGGGTGACGTTTGGTGCATCCACGCCTGCCAGTAGCTTCTTGTCGTCCATTGCGATCCCCGTAAATAAAAAAAACGCCTACCGCATGAATGCGTGCATTCATGGTGTAGACGTCGTTGTCTGTGGATTCCGCCGCCGTTGGCGAAATTCATGGTGCGCAGCGTTGCGCTTGTTTTCTATAACGCAAGGTCTGTGCCAGCGCGCTGTCCGGGGCAACGGCATCAATGGGGGGATAGGGACGGGCCGGGCATGCTGCCCGATGGCGCATAAAATGCACCGCGCTTGTGCGGTGCATCATTTTGGTGGGTTTCAGCCGAGCAAGTCTTCGACATCGAGGATGCGCTGGGCGACCTCGGACAGTTTCAGGTTCTTGCTCATCGCCATGGAGCGCAGTTTTTGATAAGCCTGCTCTTCGGAGAACTTCTGGCGCTGCATCAGCAAGCCCTTGGCGCGCTCGATAATCTTGCGCTCAGCCAACTTGCTCTTGGTGTCAGACAACTCGTCCAGCAGCTTCTGCTCGCGCTTGAAGCGGGCCAGCGCCACCTGCAGCACCGGCTTGATGCGCTCGCTGTGCAGGCCGGCCACGATATAGGCGGAAACCCCGGCCGCCATGGCGGCGTCCATGTTTTCCGTGTCGGCGCTCTCAGTGAACATGACGATGGGGCGGCGCTCATCACGGGTGGCGATGACGATGTGTTCGAGTACGTCACGCGCATCGGACTCGGCGTCGACGATGATCATGTCGGGCTGCAACTGGGAGATACGCTCCGGCAAATACATATCCGGCGGCAAGGAAGCGACGATGTCATAGCCCGCTTCAAGCAGGCCAATGCGCAGCGCGCGCGCCCGTTCCGCCTGCGCGCGCAGCGACTCATCATCCTCATCGCCGGCATGGATGATGGTATTGACGACGACAATGCGAAGATTTTTCAGGTTCATGGCCATTTAGCAAGCAAGAATCAAACCAGTACTTGCAATGCCTATTAGCAGTGGGGACGGCCACATCTTGCCATAGTTAGCCGGTCAACGCTGTTGCCTCCAGCGGCGCACGGTGACACGCTCCGGTGCGCGGAATAGGAAATGGTCAACGAGCAAGCCGATCAGGATCACGAAGATCAGGCTGGCACACCCCAACATGGCACGCTCAATCAAACAGAATGTGACCAGTCTATGCCGCTTCCCTTATTTAGAAAACGAAGCTTATCCGATATCGATATGCGCTTTATCGACGGCCCGCCAACGGCGTGAAACTGGGGTCAGACCCGCCGGGTCTGACCCCAGGTTTTATCTTGGGGTGCAAGCGCACGCTACGGCACTTTAATTTAGCGGCATTCGGGTCTGACGGGGACCCCGGCTTTGCTGTGGGGCTAAGGCTTACGCCTGCACGTCTTCCTGATAATGATCTAGGCGATCGGCCAGACGTGGCGCCAGCTCGGTGGCCGAGTTCACGGTCATGCCCAGATCGTGCAGCTTGCCGTCCTTCAGGCCATACACCCAGCCATGCACGGTCAGGGGCTGGCCGCGATCCCACGCATCCTGCACGATCGTAGTCTGGCATACATTGACCACCTGCTCCACCACATTCAGCTCGCACAGGCGCTCGGCGCGGGCCTTGCTGGTCAGGACGTCGCCCAGATAGCGCTCGTGCTTCTGGTGCACATCCTGCACGTGACGCAGCCAGTTGTCGGCCAGGCCGATGCGGGTACCCGTC
>JBGSBQ010000287.1:0-5306 GCA_041730475.1 Sphingomonadaceae bacterium | reverse complement strand
ATACAGGCCGACCTTTTTAGCTTTTGCAGGCAAGGTTTCCGGTCGATACAGTGGGGGGGAATCATTTCAAATCCTCCTTATTTGTCGGAGGAAGATCTGATAAAAATTCAACCCGAGGTCAGAGTTGAACCGCAAATTGCGCTGAACGGCGGAAAAGATGGCTTCGCCCGGCCCGTCAGGTGACCGGCGGCTCGACCCCGAACGGGACGCGCGCCCGCCCGCCCCGCGCCGCGACGCGCGACCGCAGCACGGCCCGGCGACGCCGCGCGCCCGGCAGCAGCCGGTAGGCGTCGCGGTAGCCGCGCAGCAGGTGCCGCTCCCGCAGGACGGCGAACCCGAGCGCCAGCACCTCGTAGAGCAGCAGCCGCGGCAGGTCGCGCGCGAGCGACCGCGGCGTGTCGTTCTTGACGATCATCAGCAGCCGGTTGCGGAACTGCTGCGGGCGGTGCGCGGGGCTGATCTGCGACCGCGTGCTTGGTGAGTAGAAGCGCATGTGCCAGGCCACGGCCGCGGGCTCGTAGGTGCACCGCCAATGCGGGTTTTGCTGATTTGAATGGTTCATGTTCATTTCCGCAAAACAGCATATGTTCCGCAACAAGTCATTTGGTGGGCTCCACGAGCTTGCCACGCCGATGGCACCTAGAGGGTGCTATCTTGGCTGACATGGCGTGTCCAAGCTGAGCTTGGACGGCATCCACACCATCCTTTTCCTCCCCTTGCGCAGCAGGCGCCATCGACGCGGCGTTCGCAGGGCGGCAGCAATCGTTGCCCGGTCCTTATCTGAATCTCTCAACGGGCAAGCCCAATGCGTGCTTCGGCCGTTTGCAACCGAAATGTGCCACAGGTGGGCCGCATATAGCGACGGTGATTCTATGATTAAATTTCGTTGGAAAAATTAAGTTCCGATGATAGTATTGCAAGTGTTTTAAAGTTCTGACAATAAAATCATGGGGATCTAAATGAAAAAACTCGTTATCGTAGCAATGCTGCTCGCCAGTTCCGTATCCGCTCATGCAGCGACCGAGTTGGTCGTGAACGGCGATTTTGAAACAGGTAATTTCTCTGGCTGGACCAAGTCGGGTAATATCAGTCTGTCGGACGTTATTGCTAATTCCGTCACCTCTAATCACACGTTTGTATGGCGCAGCGGTGCAACTGGTTCGGCAGCATTTATTAGCCAAAATCTGACCACTACCGTTGGTTATAAGTACACACTCAGTTTTGATGTGTTTAATTCGGCTACCTCGGCTTCGACGTTCGAAGCTGACTTCGCCGGCACTAAAGTGTATGAATTCTCGAATCAGGCACAGAATTGGACGCATGTAACGTTGACGGATCTGGTCGCCACGGGCAACAGCACGGAACTGAAATTTGGCGCACGTAATGATCCGAGCTTTACGCGTCTCGACAATGTCAGCGTCACCGTCAGCGCAGTTCCTGAACCAGAAACCTATGCGATGCTGCTGGCCGGTATCGGTTTGATGGGGGCCGTGGCTCGTCGCCGCAAGCTGCCCGCGTAATCGATGGCACTTGAAAAGATCGCCTGAGGGCTGATGCCCTGCAGTTAAAGGGCCGTAGCGAGCGCTTCCCCCCCCAGGACAAGACCTGGGGTCAGACCCGCCGGGTCTGACCCCCGCTTTGCCTCGGCGGGGTTTGCCAGCCGATCTGCGACTTAACTAAACAACATTGCCGCCTGAGGGCGGTTTTTTTGTCTGTGCAAGCTGTATTATCGGCCAGCACCGGTCAATCTAGTAAGGGGGATGCGATGTCGGAACAAGCCGTGCCGCCGGCTATCGAGGGGTTTGAGGTCAACGACGATTGGCGCAGCTGGCTGGCGCAGAACCTGTCGCTGCAGGCCGATCGGGCGACGCTGGAGCAGGAGCTGGTCAGCCGTGGCCTGAGCCCGGCACGGGCTGCGGCAGAAGTCGATCAGGTGCTGACCAGTCCGTACTTCATCGGTGCCCAGCGCAGCTTGCAGCAGGCTCAGAACCGGATCCGGAAATATGACTGGGTGCTCGATATCTACCGCCGGCTGGAGCGCATGACCCCGGAGTGCCAGCGCATTCCACGGCGCAGCAAGTTATCCGGTGCGGATTTTTATCGAGAATTTTACCAGCAAAACCGGCCGGTGCTGATCACCGATATGGTGGATGACTGGCCCGCCATGCATCAGTGGAACCATCAATATTTGAAGGAGCATTTCGGCGCGGCGCAGGTTGAAGTGCAGGCCAGCCGGTCGGCGGATCCCGATTACGAAATCAATTCGGTGCAGCATCGCCACAGTATGCGGTTTGCGGATTTCCTCGACCGCATCGACGCAGCGGGTGAGACCAATGATGTCTACATGACGGCCAATAATGGCTCGGTCAACCGCAGCGCGCTGGCCGGCCTGTGGGCGGATATCGGGCGCTTGCCGGAATATATGGATCCGGAGTCGGCATCCGATGGCTTCCTATGGATCGGGCCGCAGGGCACGCGGACGCCGTTTCACCATGATCTGACGAATAACTTTATGGTGCAGGTGGTCGGGCGCAAGCGCATCCTGCTGGTGCCCGCCCACGATTTCCCCGCCATGTATAACCATTTTCATTGCTATTCAGCGGTCGACGGTGGCGCCCTCGATGTCGAGCGCTTCCCGCTGCTGCGTAACGCTAACATCCTCGAATGCGAGCTGGGTCCGGGTGAGATCCTGTTCCTGCCGGTCGGTTGGTGGCATTACGTGCTGAGCCTGACACCCAGCATCACGGTGTCGATGACCAATTTTCAGGCGGATAACGACTTCTACAGTAATTATTCGACCTATCAGGATCTGTAAATTTGTCCCGCTAGCAAAATTGCGCTGCTGCCGTTACGATGTCGCCTTCGGCGGAGGGGCTCCGCATTTTCGGGATGACAGATATGCGTAATCGGATCAAGCTGGCCGCGATGGCGCTGGCGGTGGTGGCAAGCACGGGGGCGCTGGCCCAGGACAATGCGGGCGCTAGTGTCTGGACCACGAAAAAATCATCGTGGCTGGCGCTGCAACCGGGGCAGCGCGACGAAGTATTCAAGTTCGCCGACCAGTATCGCGACTATCTGGCCACCTCCCGCACCGCGCTGGCATCGACTGCGGCCGTGGTGCGCATGGCCAAGGCCGCCGGCTTTGTTGAACTGACCCGTCCCGAGCAGGTCAAGCCCGGTGCGCGCCTGATCCTGCCGGCGCGCGAGCGGGCGCTGGTGCTGGCGGTGGTCGGCAAGCAGCCGCTGACTAGCGGTTCGCACCTGATCGGCACCCACCACGACAGCCCCCACATCGACCTGAAGGCCCGCCCCGTGGTCGGCGCGGCCCAGAATAGTCTGGCGCTGTTCAAGACCATGTATTACGGCGGCATCAAGAAGTATCAGTGGGCCAATGTGCCGCTGGCGCTGGTGGGCCGCATCGATACCCCGGATGGTCGCACGATCCCGGTCTCGATTGGCCTCGATCCGAATGATCCGGTGTTCGTCATCGGCGACAATGCGCCGCATTCGGACAAGGATTTGCGGACCCGCAGCTATACCGAGGTGTTCAAGGGTGAGGAGCTCGATCCGGTAGTGGGCAGCATTCCCGGCGAGAAAACCGGCGTGGTCGGCGAAGTGCTGCGCGCGCTGAAGGACAAGTACCAGATTCAGGAGGAGGACTTCGTCAGCGCCGATCTGCAACTGGTGCCGGCCACGATGCCGCGCGATGTCGGTGTTGATCGCGGTCTGCTGGGCGCGTATGGTCAGGACGACCGTCTGAGTACCTATTGCGCCGTCAAGGCGTTGCTGGAGATTGACGGCGCGCCGGCGCTGACGGCGATTACCTATGTGTCGAATTTCGAGGAAGTCGGTTCGGTGAATAACACCGGCGCCGCATCTACCGTGCTGAGCTCGGCCTATGCGCGCCTCGTCAGCGGCCAGAAGGGCGACCATTACAGCGAAATGGACGTGCGCAGCGCGCTGCAACGGGCGCTGGTGGTTAGTGCGGACACCAACGACGGCCTCAACCCGGTGTTCACCGAGACCAGTGAGGCGTCGAATGCCGCCAAGGTAGGCTTTGGCGTGGCGATCAAGCGCTATGGCCGCGGCTTCGACGCCAACTCGGAATACACGGCAAAAATACGCCACATCCTCGACAAGGCTGGCATCCCGTGGCAGACCCAGACGCCGAAAGTGGACGTGGGCGGCGGTGGCACCATCGGCGGCTTCATGTCGCAACAGGAAATGGAAGTGATCGATCTGGGCGTGCCGCTGATTAGCATGCACTCAACTTTTGAACTGTCCAGCAAGGTCGATGTGTGGAACTTTTATCGCTTCATGAAAGCGTTTTACGCCGCCCAATAAAAATGGCGGCAGCGCCAGCCCTTACAGGCTTGCGCTGCCGCCATTCAGGCGTCGCAGGGGATTACTTCTCGGCGAACGCGCGCTCGATGACGAAGTCGCCCGGGGTCGAGGTGTTGCCTTCGTTGAAGCCGCGCTTCTCCAGCATTTCTTTCAGGTCGCGCAGCATTTCCGAGCTGCCGCAGATCATCACGCGGTCTTCGGCCGGGTTCAGCGGTGGCACGCCCAGATCTTCGAACAGCTTGCCGCTCTCGATCAGGTCGGTCACGCGGCCCATGTTGACGTAGTCTTCACGGGTGACGGTCGGGTAGTAGCGCAGCTTTTCCGAGACCATCTCGCCCAGGAACTCGTCCTTCGGCAGGTGCTCGACCAGCAGGTCGTGGTAGGCCAGTTCGTCGACGTGGCGCACGCCGTGCACCAGGATCAGCTGATCGTACTTGTCGTAGATTTCTGGATCGCGCACGATGCTCATGAACGGCGCCAGACCGGTACCGGTCGACAGCATGTACAGGCGCTTGCCGGGCAGCAGGTAGTCATTCACCAGCGTGCCGGTCGGCTTGCGGCCGACGATGACGGTGTCGCCCACCTGCAGGTGCTGCAGGCGCGAGGTCAGCGGGCCACCCGGCACTTTGATGCTGAAGAATTCCAGATGCTCTTCATAGTTGGCGCTGGCGATGCTGTAGGCACGCAGCAGCGGCTTGCCGTCCACTTTCAGGCCAATCATCGTGAAATGGCCATTGGAAAAGCGCAGCGAAGGGTCGCGGGTGGTGGTAAAGGAGAACAGGGTATCTGTCCAGTGGTGCACGCTCAACACGCGCTCTTCGTTCATCGAACTCATGGCGGATCCATCGATCAAGTTTATTGGCAAGAGGGGCATCACCGACTTCCCGACGCTCCAGAAAACTGGCAGTTTGCGACGCGGGGCGATGAAGCAGGCGATATTGTAGCGGATTCGGGCGGTTTCC
>JBGSBQ010000286.1:0-5315 GCA_041730475.1 Sphingomonadaceae bacterium | reverse complement strand
TGCCAATCGCTCATAAAATGCCGGCCGGCATTTTATGAGCGATTGGCAGACCTGACCCCGGTTTTTGGCTGGGGCATGTGATTTTTTCTACGTAGTAATAAAGTGTTGTTGGCGCTGCCTGATGGCGGCCGAATTGCTTTGCGGCATGCTAGAGTTGGCTGAAGGAATCTAGTCATGCGCGCTCTTATTGTTTTGATTTCGTTGGTGTCGTCGCTTGCTTCGGCTGCGCAGTTGAGCGAGGTGGAGACGCGCTGGTTGTCGGCGGGCTTGCCGGTGCTGGCGTTCGCCAAGCAGCAGTTGCGGCTGCCAATTGATATCGTGGTGCAGCCGCAGGCGCAGCCGGGCGATGTGCCGCTGGCGCTGGGCTTCGATCAGGGGCGCTGCAAGCTGGTGCTGTCGATGCGCGGGAATCCGCAGGCGGAGGCGGTGTTGCAGGCGCTGCCGCCGGAGCAGCATCAGTTGATGATCGAGGCCATGACGGCCCACGAAATCGGTCATTGCTGGCGTTATGTGCAGGGCGCCTGGCATGCTTTGCCGGCCGGCTTTGTCGAGAATCTCGCGCCGGTGGTGACGCCGGAATTGTTGCCGCTGGCGCAGTCGCTGCGCGCGACCCGCCGCGAGGAGGGCTATGCCGACCTGGTCGCGCTGGCCTGGATCCAGCAACAGCATCCGGCCCAGTATGCGCTGGTGGTGGCCTGGCTCGATAAGGTGCGTCAGCCAGCGCTGGAGGAGGGCAGCGTCGGTTCGCATGACACTCGTGTCTGGCTGCATCTGGCGCCGCGCGGCGCGGCCTTCGATGCGTCTCAGTCGCTGTTCGAGCAGGCGGCGACCTTGTGGCGCCAGGGCTTGCTCGCCGACGACGCCTTGTGAAGCAGTTGTCCACCAGTGTACGTTCCCGCACAGATGTTGCGATGGGACGGGAGTGTAATCGCTCCTGTCATCCACCACTACGAGGGACACATCATGAACAAACTTCTTCTGATCCTGCTGGCCGGCGCGACCAGTGCCAGCTTCGCCGCCGCTCCGGCACCGAATAACGATACGGTGGCCTATAAGCAGATGACGGCCAAGGCTGCCGCCGACTACAAGTCGGCCCGTACCGCTTGCGATGCGCAATCCGGTAATACCAAGGAGGTCTGCATGCAGGAGGCCAAGGTGGCGCGCGCGCGCTCCGAAGCGGAAGCCGTGGCGCAGTATAAGAGCGACAAGAATTCGATCCAGAAGGCCCATGTCACCGTGGCCGAGTCGGAATATGATCTGGCCAGGGCCCGTTGCGCGCCACTGTCCGGTGCCGATAAGGATGGCTGTATTTCTAGCGCCAAGGCCACCGAAACGGCTGCCATCAACGACGCCAAGGCCGGTAAACTGGCCGCCGATGTGGCGCAGACCGGCGCTGATTGCAGCACACTGAGCGGTACCGCCAAAGCCAGTTGCGAAACGCGTCAGAAATCGGCACTGGCCGGCGATGCCATGGCCGATTCGATGATCACCACCAAGATCAAGGCGGACCTGATCAAGGAACCCAACCTGAAATCGCTCGATGTGCACGTGGAAACCACCAATGGTATCGTCAACCTGAGCGGTTTCGTGCCGTCCCAGGCGGAAGTGGACAAGGCCGTCGATGTGGCGCGCAACGTCAAAGGGGTGAGCAAAGTGCAAAGTTCGCTGCGTATCCAGCCCAAGTAATACGGCGGATCACCCGGGGCCGCCCTGCGCGGCCCTTTTCTTTTCTTGTATTCATGATGATCATCATTTAAACTGGCCGGCATTATTCATTATTCGTCCGGGGTCTTCATGATTGCGCAAGCGATGTCCGACTGGTTGCAGCGGCGCGGTATCCATTATTCGTGGGTGATCGTCGCGCTCACGTTTTTGACGGCCTTGACTTCGTCGGCCGCACTCGGCTTGCCGGGCGCGCTATTGCAGCCGCTGAGCAAGGAGTTTGGCTGGGATGTGGAGCAGATTTCGTCGGCGCTGGCGGTGCGCTTTGCGCTGTTCGGTTTGATGGGGCCGTTCGCCGCCATCCTGATGGAGCGCTATGGCCTGCGCAAGGTGGTCATTACGGCGCTGACGCTGGTGGCCAGCGGCCTGCTGCTGGCCAACCGCATGACCCAGTTTTGGCATCTGGTGCTGTTCTGGGGGATCATGCTCGGCATCGGTTCCGGCATGACGGCGCTGGTGCTGACGGCAGTAGTCTCGAACCGCTGGTTCGAGACCCATCGCGGTCTGGTGGTCGGGGTACTGACGGCCAGTTCAGCCACTGGCCAGCTGCTGTTCCTGCCGGTCGGTGCCTGGCTGATCGAGCATTTTGGCTGGCGCATGGCGGTACTGCCCGTGTTTGCGGCGTGCGCCATCGTGGCCGTGCTGGTGCTGCTGTTGATGCGCAACCGTCCCAACGATGTCGGCCTGACGCCGTTTGGCAGCGCGCCCGGCACCCCGGTGGCACCGCCTGCCGCGCCGATGACGATCAACTTTGCGACGCCGTTCCGCATCCTGCGCGAGGCCAGCGGCCAGCGCGTGTTCTGGATCCTGTTCGGCACCTTCTTCATCTGCGGCCTGAGCACCAATGGCCTGATCCAGACCCATTTCATTTCCTTGTGCGGCGATGCCGGCCTGTCGGCGGTGCCGGCAGCGTCGGTGCTGGCGATGATGGGGGCCTTCGATCTGGTCGGCACGATCGCCTCCGGCTGGCTGTCGGACCGCTATGACAACCGCAAGCTGCTGTTCTGGTATTACGGCTTGCGCGGCCTGTCGCTGCTGTGGCTGCCGTATTCGGAATTTACGCTGTATGGCCTGTCGCTGTTTGCCATGTTTTATGGCCTGGACTGGATCGCCACGGTGCCACCGACGGTACGGCTGGCGGCATCGACCTTTGGCAAGGAGAAGGCGGGCATGGTGTTCGGCTGGATCTTCGCCGGCCACCAGTTGGGCGCTGCGGTGGCGGCCTATGGCGCCGGGCGGGTGCGCACCTTGATGATGACGTATAACCCGGCGCTGTTCGCCGCCGGTGCGGCCTGTCTGGTAGCGGCCGGCCTGATCCTGCTGGTACGGCGCCCGCCGCAGGTGCAGGCGGCGCCGTTAAAGGCCGCCGCCTGAGGTTCAGGACAACATCAGCAGCGCAATGCTGACCCCTAGCCCGGCCGTCCACACCAGCGTGCGGAAGGCAGCCAGATTGGCGATGTAGGCTGCGACGTAGACCACGCGGATGGCGATGAAGGCCATCGCCAGCTGGTTGACGGTGGCTTGGTCGGCATGCGCCATCTGCGCCAGAATCACTCCGGCGATGAACAGCGGTAGTGCTTCAAAGCCGTTGGCCTGCGCGCAGTTGGCACGTTGCTGCCAGCCTTGCAGCGTATCGGCCCATTCGCGCGGACGCTTGTTGTTGTACTGTCCCGCGCCGCGTGGCAGCCGCGCCGACGCCACCTTGGCGATGCCGATGCTGGCGGTCGGCAGCATGCAGGCGATCAGGATGCACCAGTTTGCAATGGTCATGGTTTTTCTCCGTTGTTATTTGAGGTATTTGGCCAGCCAGCCGTGTACTTCGTTGTAGAAGTAGCGGCTGTTCTCGCCCTTCAGGATCCAGTGGTTCTCGTCCGGGAACACCAGTAGTTTGCTCGGCACGCTCAGGCGCTGCTGGGTGGCGAAGTTCATCAGCGCGTTATTCGCCGGTACGCGGTAATCGAGTTCGCCGACCGAGATCAGGATCGGCGTCAGGAAGCCGGTACCCTTGGCGTGGTTCCCAGCCTGCATCACCGGGCTTTGCTCACGCCACACCGGCAAGTTGCTCCAGACCGGGCCACCGCTGTTGACTTCGCGGCCATGGATACTGTCGCTGGTACCCCATTGCATGACGAGGTCCATTTCACCGGCGTGCGAGACGATCGCCTTGTAGCGCGTGGTGGTCGCTTGCAGCCAGTTGGCGAGGTGGCCACCGTAGCTGGCGCCGCCGGCGGCCAGCTTGCTGCCATCGACATAGTTATAGCGTTTGATGGCTTCATCGACCGCTTCATTGACTTCCTCGCCCGGGCCTTTCAGCGGATCGAACTGGATCGCGCGGGCGAATTCCTCACCATAGCCGGTCGAACCCTTGTAGTCGGTCAGCAGCACCACATAGCCCGGTTGCGCCAGCAGGTGGTAATTCCAGCGGATCACGAACTGGTCGCGCCACATGTTGGCGGCGCCGCCGTGGATCACGGCGAACAGCGGATATTTCTTGGCCGGGTCGAAGTTGGCTGGCTTGACGATCATGTTGTGGATCATGCGGCCGTCGGCGGCCTTGAACCAGAAGTGCTCCGGTGCTTGCCAGTCGATGCTGGCGGCGCGTTCGGTGTTGAAGCTGGTCAGGCGTTTCGGAGCGCCGTTGCCGAAGCTGTAGATCTCGGGCGGGTTGATCGACGATTCCCATACGCCGACCAGCGCCTTGCCGCCGGCGTTCAGCGAGTTGATGCTGCCGGTGGCGGGCGAGGCTTCGTCGCGCAGTTCGCCGCCGCTGTAGTTCATCGAGTGCAATTGTTCGAGGCCGGCGTGCTCGTAGCTGAACACGATGCGCTTGCCGCCGTCGGGCAGGGCGTAGCGCGAGATCGAGCGGTCCAGCGTAGCGGTCAGCAGCTTCGGTTGCGGCGCTACCAGCGGCCAGGCGAAGCTGGCCAGACGGGTCAGGTCATAGACTTTGCTGGCGTCTTCTTCCTCGGTCAACGCAAACAGAGTTTTGCCGTCGGCGCTGAATTGCAGGCCGTGGTAGCTGTGCTTGTCCTGCGTCAGCTGGCGCGCTTCGCCACCGCTGGCTGGCACTGCGAACAGCTGGGTGTAGCCGGCGGCGCGGGCCGCTTCGTCGCGGTTGGTGGAGGCCGAGAACACGATCTCCTTGCCGTCGCGCGACCAGATCGCGTCCAGCGTCTGGCCGTCGTCGGACTGACCGCCGCCGAAGCCGGACAGGGTGACCAGCTTGCTGCCGGCCAGGATGCTGCGCGGCTTGGCGTCCGGCTGCGCATCCATCACGAACAGGCGTACCTGTTTATCGTCCAGCCATTTGTCGAAGAAGCGCGGCGGGAAGGATTCGTAGGCGCGTGCGCTGTATTTGCGGTCCTTGCGTTCCTTGGCGGTTTTCTTGACGTCGTCCTCGCTGGCGTTGCCGGGGAAGATGTCGCTGACGAACAGTAGCTGCTTGCCGTCCGGGCTCCATTTCGGCTGGCGTGCGCCCAGTGTCAGCGTGGTCAGGCGCTGCGCTTCGCCGCCGCCGGCGACGTCGATGCGGTACAGCTGGCCGCTGTCGTCGCCGTCGCGCTTGGCGACGAAGACCAGCTGGCGGCTGTCGG